>CABSLV010000013.1 GCA_902478645.1 uncultured Flavobacteriales bacterium
TTTTTTAGTGTGATGATTTAACGGTCGATAATTTCGTACTTTAGGCAAGAATGAAGAAGTTGATTACTATATTAAACATATTTTTATGGGCATGTCAAATATATGCTCAACCGAATCTCCATTCCTGCATTCCCCCCAAAAACAATACGGAAGACAAGCCAGAACGTGTTGACAGTATGCTGATCGTTGTCGGGCCATTTACTACCCCCGTCATTTTCGATGTCAACAAATACTCCCTCCGACCAACACCACAACTCAAAAAGGCTGCCGAGTTGATTCGGGACAGAAAGGAGACGCTCATCCATGTCTGGATCCACGGAAGCGCATCGCCTGAAGGGCCTGTGGCATGGAACCAAAAACTGGGAAAATATCGAGCTAAAGCACTGGCCGACTATCTTTCCCAAGAAACCGGACTGACTCCTTGCTCATTCCGTATCTATAATCTGGGAGAAGACTGGCGTACACTGGAGGAGACTTTGAAGGATCATGAGGATTTCCCGAACAGGGAGCACATTCAGGAAATCCTGTCGGAAGAACAAGACGATGAAATGCGCAAGCAAAAAATAGTGAAACTCGATGGAGGAAAAACATGGCGGCGAATGGTCAATGAGTTGTTTCCTCTGTTGAGAAATGCCCGTATGGCCATCGTATATGCCTACCCCAAACCTGCCCCGAATGCACCCGAAATGACCCCGAAGGCACGAACGGATGTTTCACTGACCGCTCGAGATTTACTACGGCCCAACCCTTTTCCCGCCACCAGCGGTAAGGCCGAAAAATCGAACTGGAAAATTACGGTGAAAAACAATCTGTTGTTCGATGCCGTATTGGTCGCAAACCTGGGAGTAGAAATAAGCCCATGGACCCACTGGTCACTCGACATACCGGTCTGGTATTCACCATACGATATTTCTCCGACTCGTCACATTCGTCTGCTAGCTGTACAACCCGAAATTCGCTGGTGGCCTAAGGAGGCCATGGCCGGACATTTCGTCGGCTTGCACACCCATGTAGCCGGATTCAATATTGCCCTGAATGACTATGCACGATACCAGGATCCTAATCATGCCCTCTGGGGATTGGGACTGAGCTATGGCTACGCCATGCAACTGGGAAAAAGCGGACATTGGGGATTGGAATTCACCCTTGGAGCTGGTTTTGCCCAATATCAATATGATGCCTACCGCAATGAAAACAATGGCCAGAAATTCAAATCGGGATCAGATTGTTACTGGGGTATTACTCGTGCGGGAGTAACACTCTCATACAAATGGACGTTTTCACGTAAAAACCGGAAAAATTGACAGCCATGAACAAGCGTCCGACATATCATCTTTTGGTGAGTGCCCTGGTCTTTTTGCTGTCGTCCTGCGACAAGACCATACACGTATACCCCAAAGAAACCGAAGCATTAATCTTGCTCGAGCTCAACACCGATCGCACAGCTCCCCGATATTACAAAGAGGTGACTTACGATCATAATGGCGATCATGAAGAAACCGAACTGGAAACAAACTTGTCGGACACTTACACCCCGGACGAAAGACTCAGCATGCGTCTTGTGACCGAGTTGTATAAATTGGACTCTCCCGAGGATCGGATTGACAAAGGGACTTTGGTTACCCGGCGTATTGTAACCGTGGATCGATTGATGGAAGCGCCGCAGGACACCTTGCAATTTAAGGTGCCGGAAGGTTTTTACCGGGCCTTGACATGGGCCGATTACTCGTTGAAAGACAATCCGGACGATTGGCATTTCAAGACCGAAAAACTGGATGCCGTACAGGCCGATGTAGATCACAAACCTCAAGACAACCACCATAAGAATTCAGCAGCCGGGAGTTGCAACTTTTCGGTAGATTTTGATCCGGGCAAAAGCAACGGTCCCGTTATCTTGAGTGAAACACGCGCTACTCCCGCCACGGATCATGTCGTGCCGGTACATTTGGAGAGAGCGGTAGGCCGCTTCCGCTTGTGGGCAACCGACCTGGAGGACTTCCTGAACAGCGGGAACCGGATCGAAGATCTTCGGATCCAAATCATCTACAAGCAATACATCAGTGCAGGATACAATGTCGATACGGAAACCCCCAACCGCTTTGTACAGATGCGAACCATGGAAACAACACCGACAACCGTTCCCGGCGACGGAAGCCTGCTATTGGCCTATGACTATGTATTGGCCTCGAGTGACAAGGAGGATCGTGTGTTGGTCGATGTATTCGTCTATGATGAAGACAAGGAACTAAATCATTACCAAAATATTACGATCCCACTCTGGAGGAACCGCGAAACCGTTGTCAAAGGCCCGTTTTTGACCCGAAAGATCGGAAGCGGCGATATCGGGATCGACGATGACTTCGATGATGAAATCGTCGTAGAAATCCCCGACTAATCCCACGAACCAAACCCCATCGATCACGAAATAAATACACTAAAAAAACAATAGGTTATGAAGAAAACATTAAACGGTCTTTTACTGGGATGCTTGACCGGCTTGTTGCTTACGGCTTGCTCAAAAGAAGTCAACCAGTCCGGGGTGAATCCCGAGGGAGAAACAGTACGCATCCAACTCGACGCTCCAGAAGCCATGCAGCTGACACGCAGCGTTTCCGGCACCAACAGCGCCAAAGGCGGTTTGACCAATGTCGATTGGACGAAATACGACCTGCGCTACCAACTTGCCGTTTACTCGGCAGACGGGACAAAACTCCTTGTAGCCCCTCAATCGAAAACCTACGAAACCTACAGTCCCGCCACGTTCGAGTTTCGGTTGACCCCCAACAACACCTACAAGTTCGTTGCATGGGCCGATTTCGTAGCACAAGGATTGGACGAAGACTTGCATTACAATACAGCCGACTTGGCGAACATCACGATCAAGACCGATGAGGATCGGGACAAGAAGATCAACGACGAAAGTCGTGATGCCTTCTTTGTAACCCAGAACATTGAGATCACGCAGACCTTCGACAAGTCGCTGACCCTGAAGCGTCCCTTTGCCAAGGTACGTGTTATCACCACGGACTGGGACGAGGACAACCTGGCGGTTGCCAAGCCGGAAAACTTCAAGATCTCCTATTACGACTGCAAACGTTTTTCGGGGCTGAATGCCGTACGCGGAGAAGCCACCGGAGAAGCGGATGCAGACGGATCGGTCATCTATACGGCCCAAATCGCAACCGATGGCAGCGGGGGAAAATTCTATGAAAACGGATACGATGCCGCAGCCACCAACCGGACGCTGATCGTAGACTATCTGATAGCCACGCCGGAACAACAGGCCATCCACTTCAAACTCGACATGATACCCGGCTCAGGCCCTGTCATCAGCCGTGATTTTACGACCAATATTCCCATCCAACGGAACTACCTGACCACCCTCATCGGAAACCTGCTGTCGGTGGGCGGATCGATAACGATCGACATCGACGAAAACTTTGACGGGACCGACAATACGGTAGAGGTAAAAGATCCCAAGTACATCACCTACACAGCTACTCAGGAAATGGATTACGCCGATCGTTTCTGGGGAAGCGACCTCGAATTCATCCCGGAACAAAGCAGCTATAACGCCGAAACAGGCGAAGGCAAATGGGCCTATACGGGTACCGTAACAGAGGTTGTGTACGGTGCATTCAGTGGTGAGACCTCCCTGCAAAGCATCATCCTTCCGGAAGGCATCACTCTGGTCGACGGGAATGCTTTCAACAACAGCGGCCTGGAGGCCATCACGCTACCCGAAAGTCTCGAAGAGATCGGACAATATGCATTTTCAAAAACAAATCTGACGGAAGTCGTCATCCCGGCCAACGTACAACTGCTGGGAGGCTCAGCATTCCAAGGCAGTTCAAGCCCCATTTCCCCTTTGAAAAAGGTTGTATTCAAAGGGAACAAGATTGAAACCATCGAATTGGCCACATTCCAGGACTGCCAGAATCTGCAGGAAATCAACTTGCCCGAAAGCGTGAAAACCATCCAATACAACGCATTCCTCAGATGCTATGCCTTGGAAGAAATCACCATACCCGATGCTGTTACCTCTATCGAGAAACAAGCATTCAGTCAATGTGAATCGTTAAAGAGAGTGTACCTCGGCACACAACTCGAATCGATCGGAAATAATGCTTTCAACAAATGCCTGGCATTGGAAACCATCGTATGTCCCGATGAAACCCCGGCCACATTGGGTAGTGGCGTCTTTCCGGTTTCAGACGGTTGGGGCTATACCGCCAATTACAAAATCTACGTTCCCGACGCTCAAGTCGACGCATACCGGACGGCATGGCCCGCTTATTGGAATAGTACATCCTGGGTACCGACAAAAGTCATATTCCCCATGAGTACTATGCCTACCGAATAAGCATAAACTTTCTTTATCCGTATTTCTTTCCCAGACCGTATCCATAATGGTCTGGGATTTTTTTCAACAAGAAGCACCTCCCTGCGGCCAAACATCCGCCAAGGGGATACTTGTCTTTGTAAAATTCAACGCAAAAAACAGCCTCCTCCCGCAAAAACAAATCTCAAAAAGGACAGCAGTATCTCCCGGTTACACCCGCTGTCCCCCAAACATCTGAACGCTCTTTCTTTCTCCCAAGGATAGTCCTTGTAGCTGCCGAGCATTCCGTCAGCGCCTCTTTTCCTTCTCGATGAAATGGTGCAGGACGATTTCCGAAAAACGGCGTTCGTATTTTTCCTTTTCAAACCAGTTGTTGTACGAAGGCTTGAGAATCTCGATGATGTATTCATTGGCCACATCAAGGTCCGTGAGCGAGAAGATATACCGCACCGACGCCTCGAAGGCTTCGGCATCGCCATCGAACAGGTTGTTGATGAAGGCAATCCGATCGTTCATATCCATCCGGACATTACTGCGAGCCAGGATTTCGTTGAGCGAAGGACGTCGCGTCTGCTCCTTCTCGGCGGCCATTTCATTGATCGTCGGACGCGGCTCTTCTTCCTTCGGAGAAGATTCCGGCTCGACCGGAGCAACCGGGGCCTCGGGCTGTAGCCCATCCTGAGGCTGCACATCGATAACATCGTCTCCAGGCTGCGCTGCGGCGGCTTCCTCCGGCTGAATATCCGTCCCAATCTGTTCCGAAGAAACTTCACCTTCTCCGAGCGGTTCGCTTTCCGGCATCGTTTCAACAGCCGGCTGAGCCGAGAGGGATTCGCTCTTGTCGAACGGAACCTCTTCTTCCTCCTCGCGAATCACCTGAAATGAAAAGAAAGAAGACGTCCCCTCCCCTTCTCTATCCTGCTCCTCGGAGAAGGTATCCTCTTTCGCCACCTCCAAAGGTTTTTCTTCCATTTCCTGAACCTCCGGCAGCGGGCCTTCCGGATCGAGCGACGAGGACGGCGCAGCGGCAGGCGTTTCCTCCGGCAGCGGGCCTTCCGGATCGAGCGACGGGGACGGCGCAGCGGCAGGTGTTTCCCCCGGCAGCGGGCCTTCCGGGTCGGGCGACGGGGACGACGTGGCAGCAGGCGTTTCCTCCGGCAGCGGGCCTTCCGGGTCGAGCGACGAGGACGGCGCAGTGGCAGGCGTTTCCTCCGGCAGCGGGCCTTCCGGATCGAGCGACGGGGACGAGGTAGCGGCTGATGTGGGAAGTTCTTCGAAAAGATCCTCATCGGGATCGAAGTCGAGTTCCTGGGTAAAGAAGTCTTCGCCGAAGAGCGATTGTTGGAATTCGTCGTAATCCTTTCCCCGGGATTTTCCGGAAGAAGACTTGCCGGCAGAGGCTGTCACAGGGGACTTTTGAGCAGAGACGACTTCTTTTTCTCCTCCTCTTTTGGAGACTTCTTGGGCCAAGGTGTTCTCTGCCGGAGCGACCGGCACTTCCTGTGGCGATTCCGATTCGGGGCGCGAGATTTCGTCTGCCTCAAAATCGGGTTCGTGGATTTCATTGGAATCCTTTGCGGTAGTTTCCTCCAAGCAAGGCGAATCCTCGAGGGGAGACGGTTGGGGTTGGTCTTCCATCGTTTCCCGCAACTCTTCCAGGAGCCCGTCGGTGTAACGGAGGACCGTCAATTTTTCATACAAAACACGCGCCTGCCTCTGAAGCGAGGAAAGATCCTGCTCCGGGGTGTCGAGTATCCGGCGGGCGAGATCCCGCAACTCTTGGTACAACAATGATTTCATCGGTCGTCTGGTAATGATGGCAGCTAATCCCTGTAGCGGGAAAAACAACAGGTAAATATAACGACTTTTCCCCGGACGACCAACAATAAATCCGGGCGCAGAGAGGCTTTACCACATTTTTGCGTACATTTGTCCCATCGGCAAAAAACACCCTGAAAAAAGTAAAGACGATGACGACTCTGGCTATCCTTTGGGACCCCGCGTTGGGCATAGATTTGGGAATATATACCTTGCGGTTCTACAGTCTGATGTGGTTCGCTGCCTTTATCTGCGGGGTGTGGCTGATGACCCGGATAGGACGACGCGACGGCTTGACGGACGACCAGCTAACCGCCATGCTGTTCTACGTATTTTTCGGGACCTTGATCGGAGCGCGGTTGGGTCATTGCGTGTTTTACGAATGGGGATACTACAAGGACCATCTGTTGGAGATGATCCTCCCGGTGCAGTTCTCCCCGGAGTTCCGCATTACGGGCTACGAAGGCTTGGCCAGCCACGGAGCGGCCATCGGGATTGTCGTGGCGATGCTCTTGTTCGCCCGGAAGATCAAAAAACCCTTCCTGTGGATAATGGACCGGCTGTGCATCGTGGTAGCTCTGGGCGGGATGTTTATCCGCCTGGGCAATTTCTTCAATTCGGAAATCATCGGGAAACCGACCGGGTCGTCCTTCGGGGTGATCTTCAAACGCTTGGGTGAAGACTTTCCCCGTCATCCAGCCCAACTCTACGAAGCCTTCGGGTACCTGATCCTGTTTTTCATCCTGTGGGTTCTCTACAAAAAGGGGTACGGGCAAAAAGTCGGCTTCCTCTTCGGGGTATTCCTGATCGCTCTCTTCACAATCCGCTTTGTCATCGAATTTTTCAAGGAAAACCAAGTGGCTTTCGAGGATGCCTTGCCCTTGAACATGGGACAACTGCTCAGCATTCCTTTCATCCTGGCCGGGGGACTGATCCTTTATTTCTCACAAAAACAAGCACATAAACTATAAAAACCTTCAAACACTATGAGCAAGAAAAAAAATCAACTCGGGCTGCGCATCGCCGCCGTCGCTCTTGTGGTCATATTCATCGCGGGATATTTGGCCTCTGCCTTTTTCGACGAGGCCGCACCGGGATTCCAAACGGAGCAGACCACGCACATCGACATTCCCTTCCGCGCCGACGGGACGGTAACCATCAGCAACCTGCAGGGAGAAGAACTTTACCGCGGCACGATCGAGATCGCCTCGACCGACCAACAACGCGAACAGGGACTGATGTACCGCGATTCGCTGGGAGCCGACCAGGGAATGCTGTTCGTATTCCCCGCAGAAGCTCCGCAGGCTTTCTGGATGAAAAACACGCGGATAGCACTCGACATCCTCTACATCGGAGCAAACGGCACGATCGTAAGCATTGCGGAAAACGCCCGGCCGTACGACGAGACCTCCCTACCCTCGCAGGCTCCGGCGCAGTACGTACTGGAGATTCCCGGCGGGATGTGCGCCGCACGCGGCATCCAGGCGGGCGATTCGGTAAGCTGGACGCAGGACTAACCTCCTTTGGCCTTAGAAAGAAAAGAAAAACAGATGAGCATCAGTTGGCTTTACCTGCTGCTGGCCAGTATTTTTGAAATCGGCTGGCCGCTGGGCTTCAAACTCTCGCACGGGTCGCCCCACAAAATACTGTGGATCGCTCTGGCGGTAGTGAGCATGGCGCTGAGCGGGTATTTCCTCTACCTGGCGCAGAAGACGATCCCGGTGGGAACGGCCTATGTGGTATGGACGGGGATCGGCGCAGTAGGGACTTTACTGATCGGGATCCTGTGCTTCGGCGACAGCGCAAGCATGCTGCGGCTCTTTTCCGCGTTGCTGATCATCGTGGGGGTGATCGGGATCAAAGTCGCTTCGTAAAAAAACATATATTGCAACCGATGCGGGCAAGCGGGGGCGCCGAGGGCGCCCCCGCTTGCCCGCATCGGTTGTACTACCGTTCACACCCACTTCTGCTGCGCAAAAAACTTCCACAAGGGCGCCACGTGCGTAGCCTGTTTGATCCCATCGCCCAAGAGCAGCTCCCGCACCTGATCGAGGGACAGGACATGCACCGTCAAGTCTTCCGTATCGTCCAAATGCCGCTCACCCACCGGACGGACGCCCCGGGCCACGAAGCAATGCGTCAAGTTGTTCTGCGTACCCGGATTGGCGCTGATGGTCATGATCGGCTCCCACTGCCCCCCTCCGAAGCCCGTTTCCTCGAGCAGTTCCCGCTGCGCCGCCTCCAGAGGCGAAGCATCCGAAGGATCGCACACCCCGGAACACAATTCGTACTCGGTAACGCCCAACCCATGGCGATACTGCCGCACGAAAACGAAATCGCCCTGCTCGGTCAAGGCGATCGTAGAGACCCAATCGGGATATTCCAACACGTAGTACTCCGGAACGATCCGCCCGTCGGGGAGTTCCAGCGTATCGCAACGGGCCGTCATCCAAGCCCGGCGGGAAAAGTACTCGCTGCGGAGCACCTTGGCCTTCATGTCGTTCTCTTCTTTCAGATCGTGGCTCATATCGTAGGCAATGTTTTGATTTTTTACACCTTCCTCACTTTTTCGACCCGTTTTCAAGCCGACTCCAAGCGTACCTGCCGTCCCGAGAGTGTTTCCAAACGGGCGAGCACCTCCCGGGTCAATTCCACCTTCATCGTGCGTACCGGCATGGAAAGCGCCAGTCCCGTCGCCCGGTCTTCCACCCGCACTTCCACCGGACAGTATCCGTCCGATCCCTGCAACACTTGCCGCAGCGAAGTGATAAAATCCGCATCGATGTCGGCCACATCGACCGTAACGATCACTTTTTTCGGCGTATTGCGCGCCACTTCGGAAAGCAGTTGCACGCTGTTTATCACCAGACGCGGACGGCCCACCTGCCCCGTAGCCTTGTTTTCCCAGCCCTTGAGCACGGATGCCCGGATAAAGACCATCGCATTCTCGAAGAGGAAAGGCGAGAAGGAAGCGTATTTTTCATCGTAAAGGCGAAGTTCGAACGAGGCATTGACATCTTCGAGGGTATAACTGCCGCAAGGGTTGCCGTTGCGGGCCGTAAAGTTTTCGCTGCGGGTGATCATGCCGCCGAAAGCCACTTCCTGGCCGACAAAACGGTCGATGTCGGCCAGTTGTTCCAGGCTCACGGTACAGTAATTGTCCAGCACGCAGCGGTAGCGGTCCAGCGGATGGGACGAGATGAACAGCCCCACCACATCGCGTTCTCGTTTGAGTTTGTCCAGATCGGGCCACTCCTCGCACGCAGGGATATGGGGCGGCTCCATGCGGAACGTATCGTCGCCCTCGTCCCCGAAAAGCGAGGACTGCGCACTCTCGCGCTGGGCTCGTACTGCCTCTCCGTAGCGGACCGCTTTGTCGATCGTGTCGCTCTTGCCCTCCAGAGCGAAATACTGGGAACGGTTCAACCCAAAGCAATCGAAGGCTCCGGAAAGGACGAAATGCTCGATCGAGCGGCGCGAACAGGCCGACTTGTCCACCCGGGTGGTAAAATCGAACAGCGAGGTATAAGGCCCGTTTTCCGCTCGGTCTTTCAGGATAAAGGATATGGCGTTTTCCCCCACATTCTTCACCGCCCCCAACCCGAAGCGGATGTCCCCTTGCTTGGTGACTGAGAACTTGCGCTTCGACTCGTTGACATCGGGACACAGGATGCGGATCCCCAACCGGCGCGCTTCCTCCATGTAAAAGGTTATGTCCTTGATGTCGTTCATGTTGTTGGACAAGACCGCAGCCATGTATTCCGAAGGGTAATTGGCTTTCAGGTAGGCCGTCTGGTAAGCGACCCAGGCGTAGCACGTGGAGTGCGATTTGTTGAAGGCATAGGCGGCAAAGGCTTCCCAGTCGTGCCAAATCTTTTCGAGGATCGCCTTGTCGTGGCCTTTTTCGGCCGCCTGGTCGATAAACTTGGGCTTCATCTTGGCCAGGACCGCTTTCTGCTTTTTCCCCATCGCCTTGCGCAGCACATCGGCCTCGCCCTTGGTAAAGCCGGCCAATTTCTGCGAGAGCAGCATCACCTGCTCCTGGTACACCGTAATGCCATAGGTCTCGGCCAGGTATTCCTCCATCTCGGGCAAATCGTACGTGATGGGCTCCAGACCGTGTTTTCGGCGGATAAACGACGGGATATACTCCATTGGCCCCGGGCGATACAGAGCATTCATGGCGATCAGGTCGGAAAACACTCCGGGACAAAGTTCCCGCAGGTTTTTCTGCATCCCGGGCGATTCGTACTGGAACACCCCGACGGTATCTCCCCGCTGGAACAACTCGTAAGTCTTGGGGTCGTCGATAGGGATCTGGTTCGGGTCGATGCGGATACCGAAACGGTCTTCGATCAGATTGATCGTATCGTTGATCAGCGTGAGGGTCTTCAAACCCAGGAAGTCCATCTTGAGCAACCCGGCCGACTCCACCACCTTGTTGTCGAACTGGGTAACCAGCATTTCGGAATCCTTGGCCGTAGCCATCGGGACGTGCTCCCGGATGTCGGACGGAGTGATGATCACCCCGCAGGCATGCACCCCCAGGCTGCGGATCGAGCCTTCGATGACCCGCGCCTGATTGATGATCTTGGCGTTCATGTCGTCCCCGGAGGCCAGTTCCTTGATATGGTGCGCCTTTTCAATCTCCTCTTGACGGTTCTTCAACTTGTCGCGCAAGTCGGCCTCCGAGAGCTTGAACAACTTGGCCAGACTCACATCCGGCACCATCTTGCCCAGTTCGTTCACCTGCGCCGGGGTATATTCCATCACCCGGGCCGTATCCCGGATCGAGTTTTTGGCCGCCATCGTGCCGTAGGTAATGATCTGGGCCACCTGGTTCTTTCCGTATTTCTCCACCACCCAATCGATGATCTTTCCCCGTCCTTCGTCATCGAAGTCGGTATCGATATCGGGCAGCGACACGCGGTCGGGGTTGAGGAAACGCTCGAACAGCAAGTCGTACTTGATCGGGTCGATCGAAGTAATGCCGATGCAATAGGCCACCGCACTCCCGGCCGCCGAACCACGCCCCGGTCCCACGAGTACGCCCATTTCCCGGGCGGCACGGATAAAGTCCTGCACGATGAGGAAATACCCCGGATAACCCGTCTTGGCGATGGTCTCCAACTCGAACTCGATGCGCGAGCGGATGCTTTCGTCCATATCGGGGTACACCTTCTTGGCCCCCTGGTAGGTCAGGTAGCGCAAGTACGCATTTTCCCCGCGTTTGCCGCCGTCCTTCTCGTCTTCCGGATCGCGAAACTCGGCCGGAATGTCAAATTTGGGCAGCAGCACCGGCTTGGCCAGCTTGTAGTTCTCCACCTTGTCCACCAGGTGGGAGATGTTTTCGATCGCCTCGGGAAGGTCGGCGAAGAGTTCCTTCATCTGCTGCTGGCTCTTGAAGTAAAACTCGTTGTTGGGGAAACCGAAACGGCAGTCGCGCCCCCGGCCGATGGGACGGCTCTGCACCTCGCCATCGCGGATGCACAGGAGAATGTCGTGGGCATTAGAATCCTCCTGACGGGCGTAAAACGTATTGTTCTGGGCGATCACCCGCACGCCGTACTTGCGGGCAAAACCCAACAGCACTTTGTTGACGTGGTCCTCCTCGGGCAAACCGTGCCGCACGAGCTCGACGTAGAAATCGTCGCCGAACTGTTCCTTCCACCACAGGAAAGCCTGCTCGGCGCGGTGCTCGCCCGCTTCAAGGATCAGTTGCGGCACCTCGCCCTGCAACCCGCCCGAGAGAGCGATCAGGTTGTCCTTGTACTGCACGATCAGTTCCTTGCCCACCCGGGCATAAGTGCCGTAAAGCCCTGTCGTATTGGCTTCGGTGGAAAGCATCGCCAGGTTGTGGTAACCGGCCTTGTTCTTGGCCAGCAGCACCTGTTGGAAACGCCGGTCGGGCTGTTCCTTGGTAAAACGGGTACGCTTGTAATCCTCGGCCACGTACAGTTCGCAACCGATGATCACCTTGCCCTGATACGGCGTCCAGAGCTCGCCCTTTTCCTCGCCGGCCTCTATCTTCTTGTTGTGTTTCTCGATCTTTTCGTTCAGTTTGCCGATGGCCAGGGTCATGTTGAACGCCCCGTACATGTTTCCCAGGTCAGTGATCCCCACGGCCGGCATTCCCTCGCGCCAGGCCATCTCCACCAGCGTGTCGACATCGGTGGTAGCCTGAAGGATGGAAAACTGGGTATGGTTGTGCAAGTGGCAATACGGCACCCCTTCCAGCGCCTGGACTGCCGCCTGAACCTGCATCTGCTTGTCGGCCTCCCCGGACGGTTTTTCGCCCTCAGTCTCCTCCTCCAGGGGTTTGTACGGCTGGACGTTCAGACCGATGGGGCGGATCGGGTCGGGATTGGCCCGGCGAAAATCGTCGAGATAGCTTTCCTCGCACTGCAACTGTTCCCGGGTGTAGAGCCCCCTGCGCACCAACTCCAGGAAACACCGCGCGGTAGCCTCCACGTCGGCCGATGCGTTGTGCGCCGAGGAAAAACCCTCGCCGAACAGGTGTGTATGCAGTTCGATGAGCTTGGGAAACTTGTAACCGCGCCCGCCGGGGATCTTGCACAGATTGGCCGTAACCTCGCTCATCGTGTCGAGCACGCCCAGACGCGGGAGCGGGTTTTCCAGTCCTTTGCGGAAATACTCGCACCCCACTACCGGGATGTCGAACGAGATGTTCTGCCCCACGGCAAACCGCGCACGGGCCACAGCCTTGGCAAACTCGCCCAGCACAAAAGCCAGGTCGGCTCCCTCGCGCAAGGCACGCTCGGTGGAGATACCGTGAATCTTCTCCGAGTTGAACGGAATGTCATACCCCTCGGGACGGACGATAAAGTTCTTGGCTTCGATCAACTCGCCCATCGGACCGTGCAGCTGCCAGGCGAGCTGGACCATCCGGGGCCAGTTGTCGGTATCGCTTACCGGAGCGTTGTAATTTCGGGGAAGTCCCGTGGTTTCGGTATCGAATATCAGGTACATAATCTTCGCAGGTACATCGGGGTCTTCCGCCCCTTTCAGACAAAAATACGGCTTTCCCCCACGAAGGGAAAACGCGTCCGGCAAAAGTTATCAACAAATCCCCGGGCACCACCCCCGCAGGAACGGAAAGACATTCAAAATCTTTTCAAAGAGAAAAACCGCCCCTCACCCCTGCTTTGAAAGAGCTTCCAGAACATCGGCCACCACGAAGGTACTGCCGCCGACAAAGATCATGTCCTGGGGACCGGCCTGCTGCTGCGCGGCACGAAAAGCACTTTCGCATTCGGGGTAGGCCTCTCCACGCAACGAAAAACGCGCCGCACGCCGTGCCAACTCCCGGCTGTCCAATGCCCGCTGGACGGAAGCCTGCGCAAAACAATACTGCGCCTCCTTGGGCAAGAGCGCCAGCACGCCGTCCACATCCTTGTCGTTGACCATACCGAAGACCATAAACAGCCGGCCTTTGGGTGTATGGGAGAGCTGACGGACGATCTCGCCGATGCCATTGACATTGTGGCCCGTATCGCACACCACCAACGGATGACGGGACAGTACCTGCCAGCGGCCTTGCAGATGGGTGTTGTCCACCACACGGGCTATTCCCCGGCGCACCGTCTGCGGGTCGAGCTTCCAACTCTCGCGCAAGATCCCGCAGGCAGCCACCACCGTAGCGATGTTGAAGCGTTGGTAGTCCCCCTCCAGCGGGCAAGGGTAGTCTTCGAGCCGGATCCCGTGGTCCGTAAAGTACAGCGGAGCACCCTCCCGGGCTGCTTTCGCACGAAACACCGGTTCGATCTCCGGGTCGTTCTCCCCGATCAGGACCGGCACCCCCGGTTTGATGATCCCGGCCTTTTCCCCTGCGATCTGCACGCGGGTATCGCCCAGGATGGCCGTGTGGTCGAGCGCGATATTGGTGATCACGCTCAAGTCCGGCATCACGACATTGGTCGAATCCAGCCGACCGCCCAGCCCCGTTTCGACGACCGCCACATCCACCCCACAGGCGCGGAACCAGCAAAAGGCCATCGCGGTGGTCATCTCGAAAAAGGAAAAACTGTGCGCGGTAAAAAAGTCCAAGTGGCGTTCGACAAAATCGGCCACGAATTCCTTGGGGATCATCTCCCCGTCCACCCGCATCCGCTCCCGGAAATCGATCAGGTGCGGCGAGGTGTACAACCCCGTACGATACCCGGCCTCCATCAGCACCGAAGCCAGCATGCTCGAGGTAGAGCCCTTCCCGTTGGTGCCTGCCACATGGATGCAGCGCAGCCCCCGCTCGGGATGGCCCAGGTAATCCATCAAATATTCGGTATTTTCCAGTCCCGGCCGGTACGCAGCCGAGCCTACTTTTTGGAACATCGGCAGGGCGGAACACATCCAGTCCACGGCCCGACGGTAATCCATCTTCTGCATCTCTACCTTCATCCTTTCTTCAACAGCCCTGCCTAGACAAGGCCTTGCGGATATGCTCCGCCGTTTCTTTTCTCACCCCCTGACGGAAAACTCGTAGATGATCGTCCCCTGTTGCAACGGTTCGGCAGAAGGATCAGACTCCCATTTGGTCTCCAAGGCTGCTTTTTCGGCATTGCGGATCAACTGCGGGTCGGTTACCTCGGTGCCTTGCAGGGAACATTTGGCCGAAACGACATTTCCCTGACGATCGACCTGCACCACGACCACGACGCGCCCCTGGTCGGTACCGGTATAAGCCGGTTTGGGTTTCCTGATGGCCGCGCGTCCGGCCAAACGGTAATTGCCGTCGCCGCCCACCCCGGATACGCCGTAATTGTCCGAAGAGAGGCTGCCCTGGGGAGAACCCTTGTAACCCTGCCCCTGCCCGTCGCCTTTGGAGGCATCATGGCCGGGGTTGAGAATGTTGGCCAGCGCCTGGGTAGTCGTCCGGGAGGGTTGCGGAGGCTGGGGCGTTTCTTCCTTTTGCGGAGTTTCGCGGGGGCGTTCCACCTCGCGGGGACGCTGCTCGGTTTTGGGTTTCTGCTCCTTCTCGGGTTTCTTTTCCTCGACTTCCACCGGGCTTTCCTCCGCCTGGGTCATCAGGGCCTCTTCGGGGACTTCGACCTCGGGGACGCTCGACGCAGCCGCCGTGGGCTGGGGAAGCACCGCCCGATCTTCATACGCGGGGGAGCCGGCTCCGTCCTCCGTCATGCCGAAAGCGACGATCATCCCGCCCAACGGCGGAGGGTCGAGGTAACGGATCCCGAAGATGAAGATGGCCACAAGCATCGCCACGTGCACCAGGACGGTGACGATAAGACCCTTTCGTTGATTGGGTTCCCAACGGGACGAGGCAGAGGCGGACATCGGTACGGCAGAGAGAGGCAACAGGTTTTACTTCTTGGGAGGTTGTACGCCCAGAATGGGGGTCAGCCCGTTGCGACGGGCGATCTCGAACAGGTCGGTTACTTTCTGGAGTTCGATGGTGTTTTCCCCGCGGATGAGCACGGTGGTATTGTCGCTCTGGGCGGCGATCTCCTGCAGGCGGGGTTCGATATCGGAGTAGTTTACCTGCTCCTTGTCGATATAGTACCGGCCGTCGGTGGTGGCGGTAACGGACACGACCTGCTTCTTGGTGGTCTGACTTCCGGCCTTGGGCAACACGATCTCGATGGCATTGGAGGTGATCACGGTAGCCGAAAGCAGGAAAAAGAGCAACAGCAGGAAAATGATGTCCGTCATCGAGGCCATCGAAAAATCGGCGGATACCTTGTTTCTTCCTTGTAGGTTCATGGTTCGTATTCCAGGATTGACAGGATTAAACGGTTAGGAGGGGGACACCCGACAGCGTCCTCACTCGGCCGGTTCGCTGAGCAGGTCCAGAAAATCGGCGGCCGAAACCTCGATGCGGTTGATCACCTTCTGGATACGTCCTACCAGCAGGTTGTAGAAGATGTAGGCCATGATACCCACGATAAGACCGGCTACGGTAGTGGTCATGGCCGTAGAGATACCCCCGGAGAGGTCCTGTATCTCGACCTGTCCGCCGGCATTGGCCATCGACTGGAATGCGACGACCATTCCGACCACCGTACCGAGGAATCCGAGCATCGGCGCGGCACCGGCGATCATGGCCAGGCGGCTGATGTTTCCCTCCAGGGTGTAGATCTCGAGTTTTCCCGTATTTTCGATGGCGGTCGAAATGTCCTCGAGCGGTTTTCCGATCTTGCTGATGCCCTTCTTCATGATACGGGACTCTACGGTATTTTCCCGGTCGCAGATAGCCTTGGCTTCGGTGAGTTTCCCGGCCGATACCAGCGATTTGATCGTATCCATGAAACGCGGGTCGGCCTTGGCGGCCGTCTTGATCAGGGAAGAACGCTCCACGAAAATGTACACGGCCAGAACGGACATGACAAACTCCATCGCAATGATGGCCACACCGCTCCATCCGCCGCTGACGATCATATCCCAGATCGTCTGGGTCTTGACTACGGGGATATCCGAAGCCAACAGATCGGCGCCCGCTCCCGAAGACAGGGTATCGGCAACCGTCGAAATGGCATTGAACAAAAATGCTGAAATCATCATGGTCGTTTATTCGGTTAGAGGATTCACGTTCGATTATTTGGTCAGACGGCGGCGCTGCTTGAACAAAGGACGGTCGCCCATGAAGTCGGCCACTTTTTCGCCGATCTTCTTGATCTTCCGATCGGAGGAAATATTGGTCAGCACCTGGTCGATCAGGTCCACTACCGTCTCCATGTCTTTCTCCTTCAAACCACGCGTAGTAACGGCGGCTGCCCCCACCCGGATACCCGAAGTAACGTACGGCGACTTGTCGTCGAAGGGGACCATGTTCTTGTTGACCGTAATATCGGCCTTGATCAGGGCGTTCTCCGCCTCACGACCCGTAATGCCCTTGTTGCGCAGGTCGATGAGCATCATGTGGTTGTCCGTACCGCCGGATACCAGGTCGTATCCGCGTTCCACGAACGCCTTGGCCATTGCAGCCGCGTTGCGCTGAACAGCGAGCGCATAGCGGAAGAATTCGTCGGAAAGCGCTTCGCCGAAAGCCACTGCCTTGGCTGCGATCACGTGCTCCAGCGGGCCGCCCTGGTTGCCGGGGAATACCGCCGAATTGATCAGCGAAGACATCATCCGCACCTGGCCCTTGGGGGTCTTCAAACCGAACGGATTTTCAAAATCCTTGCCCAGCAGGATCATTCCTCCGCGCGGTCCGCGAAGCGTCTTGTGCGTAGTGGAGGATACCACATGGCAGTACGGGATCGGGTCGGAGAGCAGTCCCTTGGCGATCAGACCGGCCGGATGCGAAATATCGGCAAACAGGAATGCGCCCACGCTGTCGGCGATCTCGCGGAAACGCTTGAAGTCCATATCGCGGGAATAGGCCGAAGCTCCGGCGACGATCATTTTCGGGCGTTCGCGCTGGGCGATCTCGGCCACCTTGTCGTAATCGATGCGTCCGGTCTCCTTTTCCACGCCATAGAAACACGTCTGGTACAGTTTTCCGGAAAAGTTCACCGGCGAACCGTGCGTGAGGTGGCCTCCGTGCGAAAGGTCGAACCCGAGGATCTTGTCCCCCGGCTGAAGGAAAGCGGCATACACCGCTGCATTGGCCTGGCTGCCGGAGTGCGGCTGCACGTTGGCATACTCCGCTCCGAAGAGAGCCTTCGCCCGGTCGATAGCGACCTGCTCTACCTGGTCCACCACTTCGCATCCCCCGTAATAGCGGGCACCGGGATACCCTTCGGCATATTTGTTGGTCAGGATGGAACCCATCGCTTCGAGCACCTGGTCGCTCACGTAGTTCTCGGAGGCGATCAGTTCGATGCCGTATGTCTGGCGGTCGCGTTCGTCCTCTATCAGGTCAAAGATCAGTTTGTCTCTCTTCATGGCGTTTTGTTTGGTTTATCGTTTTTATTCTATTTTTCGTTTCTGTTCCGATGTATTCAGAGATTCTGCAGGAAATCCATGTACCGGCGGGTATTGTCCTCCAAGACCGCAGCCGGAAGCCCTGCCTCGGCGCCGTAGAGTGCGTGGAATCCACCGAATACCGCATCGACGTAGCGGCACATGGCCTCAAACGGCAAAAGCAGTTCGCCCAAGGTATGGCCGTAGATGCCTTCCGGGGAAAAATCCGCCTGCTGGATACCGGCCGACACTGCCAAGGCTACTTTCCGCCCTCGCATCTTGTCCGCTTCCGGCTGCGGGCCGAAGGCCCATCCGAAAGCCAAAACCTGATCCATCCATTTTTTGAGCAGCGACGGACAACCGAACCAGTAGATCGGGAACTGCAGCACGAGCGTTCCGTGCTGTTCGACCAAGGCCTGTTCGCGCGCGATGTCTATCTGCTCGTCGGGATAAGTCTGGTAAAGACGGTGTACGGTAAAACGTTCGGGGTGCTTTTCCGCTTCGTCCACCCAGCGGCGATTGACAACGGATTTTTCCAGGTCGGGATGTGCGACGATGACAAGGGTTTTCATAAAGTATTTCTTCGTTTTCGTTTCCTCGCTTATAAAGGGTCAAATTTACGAAATTCATCCCTTAAATCGTTCAGGAACGGCCGATATTATTTTGCAAAGTTTTCCCCGCGCGGCCACCCATTCGCAAACGCCGGCTCGCAGGACAGCAGCGGGAAAGCGATCGGGCCGGCAAAAAGGGCTGCGGGAAAGTCCCGCAGCCCTTTTTGCCGGCCCGATCGCGCGGAAGAAAAAGACGATCACTCTCCGGCAGGAGCATCCTGCGGAGCATTGTAGATCTTTTCGTAGTACTCGGTAGCCATACGTGCCGAATCGAAAAACGGCACTACGTCGTTCATCGAAGCCATCATCATCTGCGTCCAACCCTTGCGATCGCCGTAATACATCGGTATGATCTTGTTTTCCAGGATGTCAAACATATTGTTCATATCGAGCGCATCCTGCTCGTAGATGGACAAACGGTAGTCCTGCGGAGGGATGATGAACGAATTGACCCCATCCTTGGCAAATTCGGGGATCCATCCGTCGTACGTCGAAAAGTTGATCGCACCGTTCATGGCCGCCGTCATCCCGGAAGTACCGGAGGCCTCGCGGGTGATCCGGGGGTTGTTCAGCCAAATGTCCGCACCGAGCTTGAGCTTGCGGGAGAGCCACAACTCGTACCCTACCAGCACCGCCATGTTCTTGTAATGCTTGGCCATATCGACCAGTTTGTTGAACACGCTGATCGCCCCATAGTCCGAAGGATAGGGTTTCCCGGCCCAGATGATCTGTACAGGCATCTTGGTATTTTCCATCAGGCGATGGAAACGCTCCACATCCTGAGTGAGCAGATCGGGGCGTTTGTACTGGGCAAAGCGCCGGGACCAGACGATGGTGAGCACCTGCGGGTCGAGGATCGTACCGCACTGGTCGGCCACATGGTCGAAAAGGCTCTTCTTCAAGGCATTCTTACGGGCGGTAAGCAACAGTTCGTTGCCCGTCACGCGTGCCTGTTCGAGGATATAGTCGGCCCAATACGGTTTGTTCTGCGCGTTGGTCACATGGGTAATGGGGGGAATACCCTCGTTGCCGGCCCACATCTGACGCGACACCTCGCCGTGGAGTTTGGACACACCGTTGGCCAGGTGGCTCATCCGAAGAGCCGCCAGCGAATGGTTGAACACTCCGTCCTTTACACCCGAGAGTTGCTGAGCCACATCCAAGGGGACATGGCCGAAAAAGCTCATGTTGACCAGCATATCGAACGGATGCTTTTCGTTTCCGGCTTCCTCCGGGGTGTGCGTGGTAAAGACCATGCGCTTCTTCACCTCTTCGAGACTGCCGTATTTCTCGTACAGGGCAAAGGCCGCCGACACGCCATGCGCCTCGTTGAGGTGGATGATATCGGGTTCATAGCCCAACTGTTCGAGCAGTTTGATTCCTCCGCGCCCCAGGACGATCGATGCGGCGATCTTGGCCTGAGGGTCGGAATCGTACAGACGGAAAGTGGTGGAACGCGCCAGAAAATCGTTTTCCTCCAGGTCGGTGGTCAGCAGGAACAACGGAGCCGTACCGAAAACCTTCGGATCGAGGTAATAGGCTTTCACCCACACCTGCGTATGGTTGATCTCTACCGTAAACTTGATGCCCGTATCGGTGAGGAATTTGTAGATCTTCTCTTCGAAACTTACCTGCATTGTCTGGTCGGCATTGCGACGCTGGTCGTAATAACCGTTTTTCCACAGGATACCGATCCCCGTAAGGTTCTGGCGCAACTGATACGCACTGCGCATGTGCGACCCGGCCAAAAAGCCCAAACCTCCCGAGTAGATCTTCAAACTCTGGTCGATGGCGTATTCCATCGAAAAATACACCACTCCTTTTTCAAAACGCGGATCGATCTCGTAGGGAGGCGTAAACGGTTGGGGTAAAGTATTTGCCATAGTCGTTATCTATCTTTTGTTGAACATGTATTTCCTCAATTTTTTTGCAATGGAGCAAAGATAGGTTTTTCCGGGAGAAAAAAAACCTCCTTTTTTCTTAAACTGCGGCACAGCCTCTTTCCCTTTTTCTTCCACCATCCGCCAAACCTTTCGAGCAAAATCACCGGAAAAAACCCAACCGGACTCCGGCGTTTTTTCGTACATTTGTTTCCCTCAAAAAAACAAGAGACATCTTGGACAGAAAACCCATCATCGCCGTAGACGGCGTATCCGGCTCGGGAAAGAGCACCATCGCCCGCACTTTGGCCCGCAAATATGGCCTGACGTACATCGACACCGGCGCCATGTATCGCGCCTTGACGTACTACGCCATGCAGAAGCGTTACCTCCAGGAGGGTGAATTTTTCAAAAACCTGCTCATCGCAGACCTCAACAAAATCCAGATCGGTTTCGACCCCCAGGGTCATACCCTGCTCAACGGACAGGACGTAGAGACCGAAATCCGCTCGATGGACGTATCGCAAAACGTCAGCCTGGTATCTTCCGTACCGGAAGTCCGACAGGCCATGGTACTGCTCCAGCGCAGCATCTCCCGCCAGAACGGCATTGCCATGGACGGACGGGACATCGGCACGGTCGTCTTTCCCGACGCGGACGTAAAACTGTTCATCGTATCGGACCCTCGGGTGCGCGCCCGCCGTCGCTGCGACGAACTGAAAGCAAAGGGCGTCGAGGTCGATTTTGAACAAGTGCTGGACAACATCACCTCCCGCGACTACATGGACACCCATCGCGAAACTTCCCCGCTGGTCAAGGCTCCCGACGCCATCGAGATCGACAATTCCTCCTTGACACTGGCTCAACAGGAGCAAGAGATCGACCGGATCGTAACCGAAAAACTAAAGAATTGCTAAAAAATTGTCCATAGTCTCTCGCTTGGATCCGATTAGAGGCACACTACCCTTTGGATATCAAGACAAAACAACCAACAGGATGAAAAAAGAGTTCCAAAGAAAAAAATGTGAATTAAAATTTACTTAAAATTGCATCCGACGTTCATTATTTTATAAATTTGTATGTGTGTTTGAAAAACAATTAAACATTTTGTCAAATATGAAAAAAAGAAACGCAACAATTGCTCTGGCCGCTGCCGCAGCCCTGTTTACCGTAGGCTGCAACAGTTGGAAAGACATGGCACAGGATTATTATTCTGTGAACCCCGATCCGCTGGTAGTCAAAGGCGGAAAGGTAAGCTATGACATCAATGGGCAGTTCCCTGCTCAGGTGTTCAACCGCAAAGCCGCTCTGGAGTTGACCCCGAACCTGGTGTACGAGGGTGGCAACACGGCATTCCCTTCGGTTACTTTCCAGGGTGAAAAATACCCCGGCAACAACACCGTCATCCCTTACGCAGAAGGCAAATCCGTATCGTACTCGGCTTCGACCGACTACAAGCCTGAAATGGCCCAATCCGAACTGTGGATCAACATCGTAGGCAAGAAAGGCAACAAGGTAAAAGACCTGGGAGGCATTCTGGTAGCCAACGGTGTGATCGCAACCGAAACGCTGGTACAGAGCGACTATAAAGCTGCTTTGGCTCCCACCAACTTCGTTCGCGACACGGAGACCTCGCAGAGCGCGCTGATCCACTTCCTGGTCAACTCCTCGTATGTACGTCCCGCACAGCTCAAGAACGCCGGTTACCTGGCTCTGCTCGAATTCGTAAAACAGTCGGTCAACGACACCAACCTGGTGATCACCTCGATCGACCTGATCGGACACGCATCGCCGGAAGGTGAGGCTACCCTGAACGAAAACCTGTCCATCGACCGTGCAAAAGCTGTCGACACCTACGTGAAGAAAGAGGTGAAGAAAGCCAAGATCGCCGGTGCCGATGCAGCCGACTTCTACACCCAGAAGGGTGAAGGTGCCGACTGGGACGGTTTCTTCGACCTGTTGGCCAACTCGAACCTGAGCGACAAGGAAATGATCAAACGCACCCTGGACGGCGAACCGCTGCTCTCCACCAAAGAAAAGACTCTCAAGAGCCTGGAAAGCACCTACGCTGAAATCCACGACGAGATCCTTCCCGAACTGCGTCGCACGGAGATCAAAGTAAACTACACCATCCTGGGCAAGACCGACGCACAGATCCTGGCTCTGGCCAAGAACGATCCGTCCAAGCTGACGGCCAACGAACTGATGCACGCCGCTACCCTCACCGAAGACGCTGCTGAACAGCTGGCCATCTACAAGAGCATGGTATCCCTCTACCCGAACGACTACCGTGGCTACAACAACGAAGCCGCTCTGCTGTGGGCTACCGACAAGGCTGCTGCCAAGGTTCTCTTCGAAAAAGCCTACAACATCGAAGCCAACGCCATCACCAAGAACAACATGGGTGTAGTAAAAGCCAGCGAAAACGCTGACGGTGCCGCTCTCGAACTCTTCAAACTGTCCGACACTCCGGAGGCTGTTTACAACCAGGGCGTACTGGCCATCAAAGCCGGTGAATACGCTCAGGCTGTTCAGATGACCAAAGGCTACGACACGTTCAACGCCGCACTCGCTCAGTTGCTCAACGGCGACGCTCAGGCTGCCCTGAAGACCATCAAGGCTTCCGGATGCGACTGCGCTGCCATGAACTACCTGGCTGCTGTAGCTTACGCTCGTCTGGGTCAGAACGACCAGGCCAAAGCCGCTCTGGCCAAAGTAGCTCAGCAGGATGCTGCCATGGCTGCCAAAGCCGAGACCGACCTCGAGTTCCGCAACCTGTAATGCACAGCATAGCGTAAACACCCTACGCTAAACCATAAGCCCCGCCGGGATTCCCGGCGGGGCTTTTTAACTTCTTCTCCTCTTGTTTAACATCCTTAGCCACTAATACTGAAATATGGATTTCCTAAATGAGTACACTCCTTTAATAACTCTACTTTTATCACTATAGCAATAATCATCGCTATATGGTCTTCTCGATCTACAACCAAGGATACTCGCCGGCAAATAAAAAGCATTCGTGAACTTGCAAAGACACAAATGCGCATTTCCATCGTCATATTGGATGCTGAAATAAAGAAAAACCGACTCTTGGCTTTACAGGCTGAAAATGAATGGAAGGAAATAGAAGCGATCTACAAAGACCCCGGGGGCCAAATATATCCTCCTTACCGGAACGAAAAACTATCTCGGATCAAGAATGAAAAACCTAAAAACGATCTTTTATTTTACAAAAACTACCTTCGCGAATTGAACGATTCTCTTTCCACATTGGACTCTATCAAAAAATCCATGGACTGATCTATTCTAGATTTCGACAAAACTTTAGGGAAAACCCTATACACGTCACTCGTTTCGGGCCTTTCATTCCATAAGCAATTTACCTAACTGAAAAAGTGCCTATCATAAATAAAAAACACCGCCGCAGGTATCCTGCGGCGGTGTTTTTTAAGAAGGATGGACGATTATGCCCGTTTGTTCTCGAAGACCAGAGCGTTGTTCCGGCCTTTGATCACGATCACATCCTTGGGTTCTACTTTCCCTTCGAGGATCTGGCGGGAGAGTTCGTTCATCAAGTCGCGCTGGATGACCCGTTTGATGGGCCGGGCACCGAACTGCGGATCGTACCCTTGATCGGCCATTACCTCCAGAGCGCTGTCCTCGGCTTCCAGGCGGATGTCCCGTTTGGCCAGCATCCCGGCCAGGCGATGGACTTGCAAACGTACGATGTCCTTGACATTCTCACGGGTGAGCGGGGTGAACATGATGATCTCGTCGATACGGTTGAGGAACTCCGGACGAATCTGCTGTTTGAGCAATTCGAACACTTGGCCCTTCGTCTTTTCCAGCAGTTTTTCGTCCGGGTTCTGAACCCCTTCGAGCGCCTCCATGATCAGGTGCGACCCCATATTCGAAGTCATGATGATGATCGTATTCTTGAAGTCCACCGTGCGGCCCTTGTTGTCCGTCAGACGACCGTCGTCCAGCACCTGAAGCAAGATGTTGAACGTATCGGGGTGCGCCTTTTCGATCTCGTCGAACAGCACCACGCTGTACGGATGGCGGCGTACCGCCTCGGTGAGCTGGCCGCCCTCGTCGTAGCCCACGTATCCCGGAGGCGCTCCCACCAGACGGCTGACGGAGTGTTTCTCCTGGTACTCGGACATGTCGATACGGATCATCGCTTTTTCGTCGTTGAACAGCAACTCGGCCAAGGCTTTGGCCAACTCGGTCTTACCGACACCGGTGGTACCCAGGAACAGGAAACTGCCGATGGGCTTCTGCGGGTCCTGCAACCCGGCCCGACTGCGGCGCACCGCATCGGACACGGCGCGGATGGCTTCGTCCTGACCGATAACGCGCTGGTGCAGGTCCTGCTCCAGGTGCAGCAGTTTTTCCCGGTCGGAAGCCAGCATCTTTTTGACCGGTATTCCCGTCCATTTGGAAACGATCTCGGCGATGTCTTCGGCATCGACTTCTTCCTTGATCAAGGCGCGTCCATCGGCCTGCATCTGTTTGAACTCGTCGTTGAGCCGGGCTAGTTTGTCCTGCGCCTGTTTCAAGGTACCGTAGCGGATCTCGGCTACCCGGGCGTAGTCGGCGGCCCGCTCGGCCTCCGAAGCCTCGAACTTCAGGTCCTCGATCTGCTTCATCGTGGCTTGGATGTCCTCGACCATCTGTTTTTCCATGCGCCACTTGGCTTCCACGCCCTTGCGCTGTTCCCGCAGATTGGCCAGTTCCTCACCGAGGGATTCGAGCTTGGCCTGGTCGCCTTCGCGTTTGATGGCGGCCACTTCGATCTCCAACTGAAGGATACGACGGTCGAGCGTGTCCAGTTCCTCGGGTTTGGAGTTCATCTCCATCCGCAGGTGCGATGCGGCCTCGTCGATCAGGTCGATAGCCTTGTCGGGCAGGAAACGGTCGGTGATGTACCGCGTGGACAACTCCACGGCGGCGATGATCGCGTCGTCCTTGATACGGATGTGGTGGTGCGCTTCGTACTTGTCCTTGATCCCTCGAAGGATCGATACCGAAGCCTCGTAGTCCGGTTCTTCGATCATCACCTTTTGGAACCGGCGCTCGAGCGCCTTGTCCTTCTCGAAGTACTTCTGGTACTCGTCGAGGGTCGTCGCACCGATCGAACGCAGTTCACCGCGCGCCAAAGCCGGTTTGAGGATATTGGCGGCATCCATTGCTCCTTCGCCTGCGCCGGCACCTACCAAGGTGTGAATCTCGTCGATGAACAGGATGATGCTGCCCTCGGATTCGCTCACTTCCTTGACTACGGACTTGAGTCGCTCTTCAAACTCGCCTTTGTACTTCGCCCCGGCGATCAGCGCACCCATGTCGAGCGAGTAGATGGTCTTGTCCAGCAGGTTCTGAGGCACATCGCCGCTGACAATCCGCTGTGCCAGTCCTTCGGCGACGGCCGTTTTTCCCACGCCCGGTTCGCCGATGAGGATCGGGTTGTTCTTGGTACGGCGGGTAAGTATCTGCAGCACGCGCCGGATTTCTTCGTCCCGGCCGATGACCGGGTCGAGTTTGTTCTGGCGAGCCAGCTCATTGAGGTTCTTGGCGTACTTTTCGAGCGCCTGATAGGTATCCTCCTGGTTCTGTTTGGTCACCCGGTCGCCCTTGCGAAGGTCCTCGATGGCGGTACGAAGGTCTTTTTCCTTGATGTTGTTCTGACGGAACAGTTTGGCCGTTTCGTCCCCCCCACCCATCATGGCCAGCACGAGGTGTTCGACCGTAACGAACTGGTCGTCCATCTTGGAGGCGATACTCTGGGCATCGGTCAGCATTTTGGAAGCGTCGCGGGAAAGGTACACCTCGCCCCCCGACACTTTCGGAAACGTGTTGAGAATAACGCCCACCTGCCGGCGGAAGTCTTCGGCGTTCACGCCGACCTTGCCCAACAGGAAAGGCAGTACGCTGTGGTCCGTGTCGAAAATGCCCTCCAGGATGTGCGCGTTCTCGATCTGGGGATTGCCCCGCTCGGCGGCGATCATCTGGGCCTTCTGCACGGCCTCTTGCGATTTGGTAGTGAAATTGTTGAAATCCATATTCGTTTGGGTTTTTAGTTTTATGATCGTTCGCCTACCTGTTCGCAAATCCCGTGCCGAGGCAAAAGACTGCCATTTTTTCCGAAAAAAAGACAAAAAAGGACAAAAGAAAGCCTTCCCTCCGCCATTTTGACGCAGGAAAGAGCGAAATATCGGAAAAATACGGACTACTCCACCACCACACCCACCGGGCAATGGTCGCTGCCGAGAACCTGCTGCAGGATAAACGCCTCCTTGATCCGGGGCATAAATGCACGCGAAGCCAGGAAATAGTCGATTCTCCAGCCTACGTTCCGGCTCCGGGCCCCGCCCCGATAGCTCCACCAAGAATACTCGTTGCGCTTGTCGGGATAGAAATACCGGAAGGTATCCACCAGTCCGCCCGCCAGGTAGCGGTCCATGCCGTCGATTTCCGCCTGCATGTACCCGGCCGCCTTGTTGTAGTTGGCCGCCGGATTGGCCAGGTCGATGTCGGTGTGGGCTACATTCATATCGCCGCAAACCAGTACCGGTTTGTCGGCCTCGAGTTTTTTGAGAAAGTCGTAGAAAGCCAGGTCCCACTGCTGGCGATAGTCCAGACGGAAGAGTTCCGCTCCGGAATTGGGCGTATAGACATTGACCAGATAGAAGTCCGGGAACTCCGCGGTGATCACCCGCCCTTCGGTGTCGTGCTCGGCAAGGCCGATGCCATAGCGTACCGCCAACGGCGAAATGCGGGTGGCAATAGCCGTACCGGAATATCCTTTGCGTTGGGCCGAATGGGCGTAGAGTTCATAGCCCAGCATGCTTTCGAGCGCCTGTTGTACCTGCTCCGGTTCGGCTTTGGTCTCCTGGAAACACAACACGTCGGGGTCGCAGTCGTCCAGAAATCCGTAAAAATCCTTTTTCACCACGGCACGGATGCCGTTCACGTTCCACGAAACGATCTTCATAAATGCAGTCGGTATGTTTTGCCCAAAGGTAAGCAAATCCTGCCGAACCGCCGCACATCCTCCCTCTGGAATGTCCGCCTGCCCGACAGCCGATTTTTATTTTCCCAAAAGCGCCTTCTTCCTTGAGATCATACCGCAACTTTTGCGTAATTTTG
Source organism: uncultured Flavobacteriales bacterium (assembly GCA_902478645.1). Lineage (GTDB taxonomy): Bacteria > Bacteroidota > Bacteroidia > Flavobacteriales > UBA1820 > Merdimorpha. The sequence goes on from CABSLV010000013.1 coordinate 27,678, forward strand.
TGAGTTGAAAAACCTTTTCAACTGCCTTGCCGAAAACCGGACAAAACATGGAAAATCAGCGTACCCTGCCCTTGGAGGACATCTCGCCGGCCGAATTTTTCGGTCCTCGAGACGAAAATCTCCGCCTGCTGGTCACGTATTTTCCCAAACTCAAGATCGTGGGCCGGGGCAATTCCCTGATCGCCCTGGGCGAAGAAGAAGTCCTGGACGAGTTTGAAAAGAAGGTCAACCGCCTGACGGCCTACCTCCACCGGTACAATTCGCTGCCTCGGCTGGCCGTGGAACGCATCCTGGAGAGCGACACCGACCTGGAACGCGCCCGCCGGGAAAAGGAAGGCATCATCCTGCACGGAGCCTCTGGGCAGCCCATCAAGGCACACAGTCCCAACCAGCAGAAGATCGTGGAAGCCATCCGCCGGCACGACATGCTCTTTGCCGTCGGCCCGGCCGGTACGGGAAAGACCTATACCAGCGTGGCTCTGGCCGTACGCGCCCTGCGGGACAAGGAAGTGCGCCGCATCATTCTGACCCGCCCGGCTGTGGAAGCGGGCGAAAGCCTGGGTTTTCTCCCGGGCGACGTCAAGGAAAAACTGGACCCTTACCTCCAGCCGCTCTACGATGCCCTGCGCGACATGATCCCGGGAGAAAAACTGGCCGGGTATATGGAAAAGAGCGTAATCCAGATCGCTCCCCTGGCCTACATGCGGGGACGCACGCTGGACGGTGCTTTCGTGATCCTGGACGAAGCGCAGAACACGACTCCGATGCAGATGAAGATGTTTCTCACCCGCATGGGACCCAATGCCAAATTCATCATCACCGGCGATCCGGGGCAGGTGGACTTGCCCCCGCGCCAAAAGTCCGGCCTGGCCGAAGCCCTGCGCCTGCTTTCCGGCATCCGGGACATCGCTTTCGTTCAGTTGGACGAACGGGATGTGATCCGCCACCCGCTGGTAAAAGACATCATCGACGCATACAAACACTTGGAACAAAAAAATCTGGAATAACATGACACCCAACACTCTGAAAGAAACCCAATTCAACCTCCCGGGACAGAAATCGCTCTTTCGCGGCAAAGTACGCGACGTGTACACCCTGGACAACGACATTCTGGTCATGGTAGCCACCGACCGCATCTCGGCTTTCGACGTGGTACTGCCCGAAGCCATTCCGTACAAAGGCCAGGTGCTCAGCCGCATCGCCACCCGTTTCATGGAGCTGACCTCGGACATCCTGCCCAACTGGATCCTCGGCACGCCCCATCCGGCTGTTACGGTAGGACGCCGTTGCAACCCCTTCAAAGTCGAAATGGTCATCCGCGGATACCTCTCGGGACACGCATGGCGCGAGTACAAGGCCGGCCGGAGAACCCTCTGCGGAGTCGAACTGCCCGAGGGCCTCAAGGAAAACGACCGCTTGCCCCACCCCATCATCACCCCGACAACCAAGGAAGACCTCGGTGCACACGACGAAGACATCTCGCGGGAAGAGATCATCGCCCACGGCCTGGTGAGTGAAAAGGACTACGACGAACTCGAAAAATACACCTACCGCCTGTTCGAACGCGGAACGGAGATCGCTGCCCAGCGCGGACTGATCCTGGTGGATACCAAGTACGAGTTCGGCAAGGATCAAAACGGGGTCATCACCCTGATCGACGAGATCCACACGCCGGATTCCTCGCGCTACTTCTACGCCGAGGGCTATGCCGAGCGTCAGGCCAAAGGCGAACCGCAGAAACAGCTCTCCAAAGAATTCGTCCGCGAATGGCTCATGGCCGAAGGCTTCCAGGGACAAGCCGGACAACAGGTTCCGACCATGACCCCGCAAGTGGTCGAAGGCATCTCGGCACGCTACATCGAACTCTACGAGCACATCATGGGAGAGAAGTTCACCGGAGAAAGCCCCGAAGGCATCGAGGCCCGGACGGTGGAATTCCTCGCCCGTCTGTAATGGAACTGCTGGCCGAATACGGGGTATGGGGACTCTTCCTCGCCTCGTTTCTGGCGGCGACCATCCTACCGCTGGCTTCCGAGATCGTCCTGGTGGCGGTCGTGGCAGCCGGCGCCGATCCCTGGGCAGCTCTCTGGGCTGCCGCAGCGGGAAATACCCTGGGAGGCATGACCAGCTACTTCCTGGGGTATTTCTTTGAGATCAAGAAGGTATGCCGCTGGATGAAGATCCCGCCCGAAAAACTGGACCGGATGTACCCTTACGCCCATCGCTATGGATTCCTGCTGGGCTTTCTGGGATTCATGCCCGTCATCGGCGACGTGGTGATGATCGCTCTGGGAAGCCTGCGCTGCTCGTGGATAGGGACACTGCTTACTTCGGCCGCCGGGAAAACGCTGCGCTACTACCTGATCGTCTTCACCCAGTTGGCCGTTACTTCCGCCGTCTGATCCGCTCCGGCGGGGATATGAAGCCGACAGAAAAACGGAGAAAAAAACCGGCAAAGCCCCCCAAAACCTCTACCGACCGATGAAAACGACCGCCGATGCCGACGAACTCCTGCGCCGCTACTGGGGGCATGAGTGTCTGCGCCCTGCCCAACGCAAGGCCATCGAAGCGGTATTGGCTGCTCGGGATACCTTGGCCATCCTGCCTACCGGCGGAGGCAAATCGGTGTGCTATCAGATACCGGCCTTGCTGCTCGATGGGGTAACGCTGGTCGTCTCCCCGCTCATTGCCCTGATGGAAGACCAGGTGAAAGCCCTCTCCCGAAAAGGGATCCCGGCGGCCTGCATCAACAGTTCGCTTCCGGCTTCCGAGATCGCCCTGCGTCTCGACCAGGCGGCGAACGGGGCGCTCAAGCTCCTGTACCTCACGCCTGAACGCATCACCACCGAGAGTTTTGCGCGGATGGCGCGCTACCTGCCGGTGTCGCTCCTGGCGGTGGACGAGGCGCACTGTATCTCCCAATGGGGGCACGACTTCCGCCCGGCTTACCGCGAGATCGTCCGGGCGAGGGATCTCTTCCCCGTCCCCACGATCGCCCTCACGGCTACCGCTACCCGAGAAACGGCGGCCGATATCTGCCGAAGCCTGCGTTTTGCCGAGGATTTCCAGGTAGTGCGCGAGTCGTTCCGCCGGGAAAACATTTCCTACCAGGTGGTGGAAAACGAATCGGTCGCCACCGAGCTGCTGGAGCTGCTGCAGGAAGACCCGCAAGGATGCGCCATCGTGTATTGCGGTACACGTGCCGAGGTGCTGGCTACGGCGCGGATGCTGGAAGAAAACGGCATTCCGGCCGGAGAATACCACGCGGGATTGTCCGCTGCGATCCGCTCGCGGGCTTTGCGCAAGTGGATCGAGGGAGAAAAACGCGTGATGGTGGCTACCAATGCGTTCGGCATGGGGATCGACAAGGCGGATGTGCGGCTGGTGGTGCACCGGTACATTCCCCCTTCGCCGGAGGATTATTTCCAACAGGCCGGACGGGCGGGACGCGACGGCCGTCCCTGCCGGGCGGTGATCCTCTACGACCGCAAGGCGATCGCGACCCTGCGCCGCCGCAGCTCGGCAGGGCTCGCCCCGGAAGAGGTGCTGAAGGTGTACCGGCTGCTCTGCACGTACTGCGGATTGGGCGAAGGCGAGGCTCCGGAGGGAAAATACACGTTTTCGCCCGAGGATTTCTTTGCGCGTTGTCCCCTGCCGGAGGCCGAGGTGCGGGGGGCTTTGGATACGTTGGTGCGCACGGGGATCCTGGTCTTTCCGGAAGGCGAAAACCTCGTCCCCCGGGTGCGCATTCTGGCCTCGCCGGACGAATGCCGGCAACTGGACCAGGGGATGGCGGCCCGCGCGCTGGAAGCCTTGGCCCGCAGTTGCGAGGGAATTTTCAGTTACCCGTGCCCGATCGACCCGCAGCAGGTGGCTTCCCTGGCCGAGGCGAGTGTACAGGATTTCCTGGAAGCACTCGAGAGGCTTTCCGAGTGGAAAATGATCGAATACTTTCCGGCCAAGCGGTTCCGCCCGCTCTACTTCTGCTCCTCGCGCTGCGACCGGGCGGTGGGCGAACTGTTGGAAAGGACCATCCGGCTGTCGGCCGCCCGACGGAAGGAACGGGCGGAAAAGATGGAAGATTACCTCCGCACCCGGGGATGTCGGGCGCGGTGGATCGAACACTACTTCGGAGAGGATCGTCCGGACGATTGCCGGGTGTGCGACAACTGTCTGAAAAGCCTGCACGGGTCTACTCCCCTTGAGCAGGCCCTGAGCGGGAAGTCTCTTTCGGCCAAGGCGCTGGCCGAGGCGACGGGAATGAGCCTCGAACAGACCATCGAGGCGCTGCGGGAGCAGATGGATGCGGGTGTGGTGGAATTCGACGGACGGGGGAAATTTTTCCTTACAAAAAACGCTCGTCCCCCCCGGGGCGGAATCCGTTGAGAAAATCCGCGGCGGCCATCCGCTTTTTGCCTTCGGGCTGTACTTCCTCCAATTCGATAAAACGGTCGGCACAGCCGGCCAGCAGGCGTTTGCCCTCGATACGCACCTGTCCGTAATACCCCTCGGTGGGGATGTCCGTTACGGCGGCTTTGTAGACTTTCAGGGTAAGGGGTTCGCCTTTGGTCCACAACAGGGTATAGGCGCCGGGAGCGGGCGAGAGTCCGCGCACCAGATCTACGACTTGGCGGGCACTGCGTGTCCAGCGGATGAGGGTGTCGGGTTTGAAGATCTTCGGGGCGGCTTTGGCCGAGGCTTGGTCGGGTTGCGCCTGGGGGATGGCGGTTCCCTGGCGGAGCTGTTCGACGGTTTCGACCACGAGTCCCCGTCCCATTTCGGCCAGGCGCTGGTAGAGGCTTCCGAAATCGTCCTGGGGAGCGATGTCCAAGGATCGCTGCAGGAGGATGGCGCCGGTGTCGATGTTTTCGTCGAGCAGGAAGGTGGTGAGGCCGGTGCGGGTTTCCCCGTTGATCACGGCCCAGTTGATGGGGGCGGCGCCGCGGTAATCGGGCAAGAGGGAGGCGTGGAGGTTGAACGTTCCCAAGGGGGGAAGGCTCCATATTTCACGGGGCAGCATGCGGAAGGCGACGACGACGAACAGGTCGGCTTCGAGTGCTTTCAATTGTTGCAGGAAGGTTTCGTCCCGCAGTTTTTCCGGCTGCAAAAGGGGCAGGTCGTGCGCTTGGGCGTACTCCTTGACGGCGCTGGGGGTGAGTTTCTTCCCGCGGCCGGCGGGTTTGTCGGTGGCGGTAACGACGGCGGCGATATGATAGCCGGCGTTCAACAGGGCGTCGAGTTGCGCAACGGCAAAAGGGGGGGTGCCCATGAATACGATGCGCAGGTCTTTCTTTTCCTTCATGCTTCGGGGTTTCTTTTCGGGCAAAGATACGCACTGGGTGTGCTGCAGCCAAAAGATTGGGCGAAAAACTCGCTCCGCTTGATCCCCAAGGGCGGGCGACCGGGCGCAGCCCGGAAGCGGCCTTACGGCCGCAAGCGCGCCCCAAAGGGCGCGCACGCCCGTCCTTGGGGATATTTCGAGAAAAAACCTGCGGGAATTTGCCAACAAAGCACTACCTTTGCACGACAAGACATCAACCTTTCATACCAAAAAATGTCAGCCAAATATACCCTCAAAGACCTCTGCACGCAGACCCGCAGAGACATCCTGCGCATGATCGGAGCGGTAAACTCCGGACACCCGGGCGGCTCGCTCGGTGCCACGGAATTCATGGTCGGCCTGTTCAACAAAGTCATGGACCACACCCCCGCACCGTTCGATCCCGACGGACGGGAACAGGACCTCTTCTTCCTGTCCAACGGCCACCTCTCCGCCCTGCTCTATTCCGTGTTGGCGCGCACCGGTTATTTCCCCGTATCGGAACTGGCCACATTCCGCCGGCTGAACTCCCGCCTGCAAGGTCACCCCGCCACCAAAGAAGGGCTTCCGGGCATCCGTATGGCCTCCGGATCGCTGGGACAAGGCCTCTCGGTAGCCATCGGCGCAGCACTGACCAAAAAACTCAACGGAGACAAACACTTGGTCTATACCCTGCACGGCGACGGTGAACTGGAAGAAGGACAAATCTGGGAAGCCATCATGTACGCCGGATCGAAAGGCGTGGACAACATTGTGGCCACCATCGACGCCAACGGTTGCCAGATCGACGGCACGACCGACCAAGTCATGTCTTTGGGCAACCTGGAAGACAAATTCCGCGCTTTCGGTTGGGACGTGATACACATCGGCGACGGCAACGACGTCGAGCAGGTGATCTTCGGCCTTGAAAAAGCCAAAGCCATGACCGGAAAAGGACGCCCCATCGCTGTGATCATGAAGACAATGATGGGCAACGGCGTGGACTTCATGATGCATACCCACAAATGGCACGGGCAGGCACCGAACAAGGAACAACTCGAGAAAGCGCTCGCACAGAATCCCGAAACCGTCCTGGGAGACTATTAATCCAACCACGTAAGGCACACCACACATGAAAAAATACGAAATACTGGGCAACAATGACACCCGCAGCGGTTTCGGCGACGCGCTGGCCATCCTGGGCAATGAAAACCCGAATGTGGTCGCATTGTGCGCCGACTTGACCGGTTCGCTCAAAATGGACAAATTCGCCGCCGAGCATCCCGACAGATTCTTCCAGGTAGGCATCGCCGAAGCCAACATGATCGGCATCGCCGCCGGCATGACCATCGGCGGGAAAATCCCCTTCACCGGCACCTTCGCCAATTTTTCCACCGCCCGCGTTTACGACCAGATCCGCCAGAGCGTAGCCTACTCCGGCAAGAACGTCAAGATCTGCGCTTCGCACGCCGGCCTCACCCTGGGCGAAGACGGAGCCACCCACCAAACGCTCGAAGACATCGGGATGATGAAGATGCTGCCGGGTATGGTAGTGATCAATCCCTGCGACTACAACCAGACCAAAGCCGCCACCTTGGCCATCGCCGACTACGTCGGTCCGGTGTACCTGCGCTTCGGCCGCCCGAAAGTGCCCATCTTCATTCCCGAGGACCAGCCTTTCGAGATCGGAAAAGCTCTCCGGCTCACCGAAGGGCGCGATGTAACCATCGTAGCAACCGGTCATTTGGTTTGGGAAGCGCTCAAGGCCGCCGAAATCCTCGAAGGCCGGGGCATCTCTGCCGAGGTCATCGACATGCACACCATCAAGCCGCTCGATGAGAAAGCCATCCTGGACTCCATCGCCGTAACAGGCTGTCTGGTTTCCGCCGAAGAGCACAACATCAAAGGCGGTCTGGGCGAAAGCATCGCATCGGTACTGGTACGCAACCGGCCGGTCCCGCAGGAATTCGTCGCCGTGATGGATACCTTCGGCGAGTCGGGCACTCCGGCCGAACTGATGGCCAAATACCATCTCAATGCCGAAGCCATCGTTTCGAAGGCCGAACGCGCTATTTCCCGCAAACGGAAATAAAACATTCCGCATACATTCGTCGCAGGGTCGGGGGCTGCAGCCCCCGACCCTGCGACGTTTTCCGGCAAAGCCTCCCGACCGCTTTTCCGGAACACACAACAAACTGTTTTTCTGCAACAAATAGCCTATTTCCTTTCATATCGGCAGGCAACGATTTCCCATTTGCGCTTTTTCTATGGTTTCCACACAAAAAAAGCAGGGCTACCACTTTATTTTCCAGGAAAAAAGGCGTAACTTCGCTCCCACCTCCCGGGGGGTGGAAAGAAACCGTTTCACCGCTTGAAAATCAGGAGATTTTGAAAAAATAAATCAATTAAAATAAACCCATCCCGTGGCTTCAAAACGCGGGGATCAAACCAAACACATTATGAGCAACGTAAAGTATGTTTACACGTTCGGCGATGGAAAAGCCGAAGGGAAAGCAGACATGAAAAACCTGCTCGGCGGTAAGGGTGCCAACCTGGCCGAAATGAACCTGCTGGGACTTCCCGTTCCGGCCGGCTTCACCATCACCACCGAGGTCTGCACGATCTACAACCAGCAGGGCAAGGATGCCGTGGTAAAACTCATCGAAAATGACGTTAAGGCCGGCATCGCTCACATGGAAAAACTCATGAACGCCAAGTTCGGTTCCAAAGGCGAGGCATTCCCCTTGATGGTATCCGTACGTTCCGGTGCCCGCGTTTCCATGCCGGGTATGATGAACACGGTCCTCAACCTGGGTATCAATGACGACGCTGTGAAGCTCCTGGCCGATAAATCCGGCAACCCGCGTTTCGCTTGGGACTCCTACCGTCGTTTCATTCAGATGTACGGCGACGTGGTCATGGGCGTATCGGCTGCCAAAGGCGAAATCGACCCGTTCGAAGTTGAGATCGACAAACTGAAAGAAGAGCGTGGCATCAAGCAGGACACCGAATTTACTGTTGAAGACCTCCAGAAACTGGTCGTTGCCTTCAAACAGGTGGTAAAAGAACGCTCCGGAAAAGAATTCCCGACCAATCCTTGGGATCAGCTCTGGGGAGCCATCTGCGCCGTGTTCGATTCCTGGAACACCGAGCGTGCCGTACTGTACCGTCAGCTCAACCAGATCCCCGAAGAATGGGGTACGGCCGTCAACGTACAGTCGATGGTTTACGGAAACATGGGCGACCGTTCGGCTACCGGTGTAGCCTTCACGCGTGACGCCGCTACCGGTGAGGACATCTTCAACGGCGAATACCTGATCAACGCACAGGGTGAAGACGTGGTAGCCGGTATCCGCACCCCGCAGGAGATCACCATCGAGGGTTCGCGCCGTTGGGCCAAACTGCAGGGCATTTCCGAGGAAGAGCGCAAAGCAAAATATCCTTCTCTCGAAGAGGCTATGCCCGAGGCTTACGCAGCTCTGAACGCTACCCAGGAAAAACTGGAAAACCACTTCCACGACATGCAGGATATGGAATTCACCATCCAGGACGGCAAACTGTGGATGCTGCAGACCCGCAACGGTAAGCGCACGGGTACGGCTATGGTCAAGATGGCCATCGACATGCTCAAACAGGGTATGATCGACGAAAAGACCGCTCTGCTGCGTCTGGAGCCCAACAAACTGGACGAGCTCCTGCACCCGGTATTCGACAAGGCTGCCCTGAAAGCTGCCAAGGTGCTGACCAAGGGTCTTCCCGCATCCCCGGGCGCTGCCTGCGGTCGCGTAGTATTCTTCGCCGACGAAGCCGAAGAATGGAAGAACCGCGGTGAAAAAGTCGTTCTGGTACGTCAGGAAACCTCTCCGGAAGACCTTCGCGGTATGCACGTATCCGAGGGTATCCTCACCGCACGCGGCGGTATGACCTCGCACGCTGCCGTAGTAGCGCGCGGTATGGGTAAATGCTGCGTATCGGGTGCCGGCGATGTAGTGGTTGACTACCAGAAACGTCAGTTCTCGGTAGGCGACACCGTGATCAAGGAAGGCGACTGGATCTCCCTGAACGGTTCCACCGGTGAAGTTTACCTGGGCAAGGTAGAAACCGCTGCCGCTTCGCTGGACGAGGACTTCCAGGCTGTGATGAACCTGGCCGACAAGTTCACCCGGATGTACGTTCGCACCAATGCCGACACGCCGCACGACGCTCAGGTAGCCCGCAACTTCGGCGCCAAGGGCGTAGGTCTTTGCCGCACGGAGCACATGTTCTTCGAGGGCGACCGCATCGACGCCATGCGTGAGATGATCCTTTCCGACACGGTAGAACAGCGCCGTGCCGCTCTGGCCAAGATCCTGCCGATGCAACGTGCCGACTTTGAGGGCATCCTCAAAGCCATGGACGGCCTGGGTGTAACCATCCGTCTGCTCGACCCGCCGCTGCACGAGTTCACACCCAACGAACCGGCTTCGCAGAAATACATGGCCGAGAAGATGGGCCTGACTCCGGAGAAAGTCAAAGAGAAAGTAGACGCTCTGCACGAATTCAACCCGATGCTCGGTCACCGCGGTTGCCGTCTGGGTATCACCTACCCCGAGATCACCGAAATGCAGGCTCGCGCCATCATGGAGGCTGCTTGCAACCTGAAGAAACAGGGTCTGGATCCCAAACCCGAGATCATGGTTCCGCTGGTAGGCACCATCAAGGAGCTCAAACAGCAGGCCGAGATCATCCGCTCGACCGCCGAAACGGTATTTGCCGAACAGGGCGTGAAAGTGGACTACATGCTGGGTACGATGATCGAGATCCCGCGCGCTGCCCTGACGGCCGACCAGATCGCCGAAGTAGCTCAGTTCTTCTCGTTCGGTACCAACGACCTGACGCAGATGACCTTCGGTTACTCCCGTGACGACGCCGGCAAGTTCCTGCCCGAGTACATCAAGAAAGGCATCCTCAAGACCGATCCTTTCGCCGTGCTCGACCAGGAAGGCGTTGGCCAGTTGGTAGAAATGGGTGTGAAGAAAGGCCGCTCGACCAACCCCGACCTGAAAGTCGGCATCTGCGGTGAGCACGGAGGTGAACCCTCTTCGGTCATCTTCTGCGACAAGGTAGGCATGAACTACGTTTCCTGCTCGCCGTTCCGCGTGCCCATCGCCCGCGTAGCCGCCGCTCAGGCTGCCCTGATGCACCAGAAGTAATCCAACACTTCTCGATATGCACGAACCGCCCCGGGGAAACCCCGGGGCGGTTTTTTTGTACCCGATAAAACAGGCTTCATCCGCTCTGTCTGCTTCCCGGCCTAAAATCCCGTTTCTCTTTCGCCACACACATGGATCCCCCGAAAAAAGTAAAACCTGTAAAAAAGCCGCGAGGCTGTCAAACAGATGTTTGACAGCCTCGCGGCCTGCACGGGATATCCATTTCAGCCTATCGGGCTCCTCCCGCCAACATCTCCACGTCCCTTTCCGGCGGGCAAAGGAGCCGTTTCAAGAAAAGGACAGGCCTTCGCGGATTTGAACCACTGCCGTTCAGTCCTGCTCGGCGGCGATCACATCGTGGAAGGTTTTGAACCCGTACCCCTTCTCTCTCAACTTTTCGATGATCTCTCCCAAGTGATTGTACAGGCGGTCGTCGTCCGTCCGGTTGGGGTAATTCATGGCATGGATCAGGATAATCGCACCGTTGAGCCCGTGTTCCTGTTCAAATTTCCAAATATTGTCCATCAACTGTTGCGCCGAATGGTACGAAGGTTCTCCGGGGCCCATCCAGTCCAAACCGGTCACCAGGCCTTCGGTCGGGTTGGCCAATTCGTACCCCAGGCGGCGCAGGGCGTCGGCGCTGAACTGGTTGTAATGCTCATACGGGGGGATCATCCAACGATACTGCTCTTTCTTCAGCCCGAATTTCTCCAACTCGGCTTCCATCCCCTGGATGTCCCGCGCCAGGGAATCCTCCGTAACCAAATTGACCGAGCGGTCGCCGTACGAACAAAGCAGAAGGTGCCGGTCGGAATGCGCGGAAAGGTAATGCCCTTGGTCGATGATGTCGCGGATCACCTGCTGGTAACGATCTACCCGGAAACAGTTCCCGGTGGGAAAAAACGAACCCTTCACTCCGTGTTCGGCCAGGATTTCCAGAACAGGCGCTGCGCCGTCGAAATTTTCGAAATACCCGTCGTCATCGGTACTGTAATGCCCGGTAAAGACCAGATAAACGGATTTTTCATTCGGGTTGATGCGCTGGGTTACCCCATAGTCGTCTTTTACCAGTTCGAGTTCCGGGGTTTTGTCGCGGCATCCTGCCATGGCCAACAGGCCGGCCAGCAGAAGCACGGAAAAGATCGTTTTTTTCATGTTGCAGATCGGTATATTTTGGTTGTACGGGGATAAAGGTAATCCAAAATGGTGAATCGGCCGCATATCCCTTGGCCTTCTTTTTTGAAAAAAGAGGACGGCAAAGCCCCTCGGGACGGCTTTTCACTCCGACCCGGAAAGCGGAAGTCCTCCGCCGCTGGGGGATCACTTGAACCGAAATTCAAACAAAATGGGATTAGCCTGCTGCGGATCACCTGCACGCGCGAGCAACTCTTTTGCGGCGGCATAGGCCGGTTCGTTCTCCCGGCTCCGATGGTTTTCCAATGCTTCGGCCAGCAGATAGGGTTGCACCAAGGACACGAATCCGTCCTGAGAAGCCCCGATCGTCATCATGCCCAGCGATACGGCCGGATCCAGATAAGTAATATCATCCTCCAATACCCCTTCCATCCCGGGAAGGAGCCCATAACGCACGGCACGCCCCGATGGGAAATCAAGTACATACAGCCAAGCCCGATCCCCGGCCAAAGCCGCGAAAGCCATTTGCGTGGCACATGCCGTCAATCCATTTACTTTCAACGCCTCAGTATGGTTTTGAGGATATTCAAACCCTTCCTGCGCCACCCACTGCTGTTCCTGTCGGGTTCCGATAGCGTTTTCGTCGTCCAGGAGGCGGGCCGTCCCCTCCTTACCGTCTGCGTACCACCAAAGATCGGCGGTATAGGCTCCATTTTGGAAAAAGATGCGACCGTCGCACAAGATAAAAGGAATTGTTTTTCTCAAGCGTAATGATTGTGTAAACTTCACATACCGCCCCATATCTTTTCCTGTAGTGTCTACCACAACAATAGCTTCTTTTTCCCTAGAAGCATTAAGCATTATATTTCCATTTGGAAGAAGTTTGATATTAGTCGCTATAAACGGAAGCTCTACTCTCCGGACAAAGTCGCCTTCCAAAGTATAAAAATACACCTTGTCGGCATCCAAAACCGCTATCCGCTCGCCCAGAACATCGAAATCGCCCATTTGTTGGTACTCGCCCGGCCCGGCTCCGACGCGGTCGATCTGGCCGCGATACTTTCCATCTCCGTCGAACATCAAAATGTTTTTCCAATCGCAGGCCAGGTAATACATTCCGTTTTCCTTAACGATTTTCATCACCTCCCCTACCAAGGATCCCTCGGTAGTCTCCAGCGGCACAAGCACATGGGAAGACAGCACTTCCGACAACTTTACAACTCCACGTTCATCCGCCACGTCTGCGAACAACACTTCCCCCTCCGGAGCTGCCTCCGAACAGGCCGCCAGAAATCCTACTGCGACGGCCCACAAAAGTCCTCTTTTCCTCATCGGTTTTCTTGCTTATTTTTCCTGCAAAATACACACGCATGCCCCGAGGGGGAGTGCGGTTTATCGGATTGTAAAAGTTAAAAAAAAAAGAATCGTTCAATCGAATGGCTTTCAAAAAATACCCTTATTCTCCTTCTCCGATCGGTCATCCATCCGAGAACAGAAGCCATAAAAAAAGTCCTGCAAGCCATCGACTTGCAGGACTGTCCGTGTTCCGGGTGGGGCTCGAACCCACGACCCATTGATTAAGAGTCAATTGCTCTACCAACTGAGCTACCGAAACGTTCGATGAGGTTTTCACCCCCTCGTTTGCGGACACAAAAGTAATACTATTATTTGTCCTGAGCAATAAAAAAATGTTTTTTTTAATTTGCGCGAAAGTTTTCCCTCACAATGTGCGCAAGTGTCAAATATTTTTTAGCTTTGTAGTAACATCTATCATTAAATCCTAACCAAAAATGGCAGAAAACGAATTTCAGGCAAATGAAGAAATCTTTTCCAAAGCACTTCGTGCCGGACGCCGAACCTATTTCTTCGATGTGAGGGCCACGAAAGCGGGGGATTACTATCTGACGATTACCGAGAGCAAGAAGTTCAGTCAGGACTCGGGAGAAAACGAATACAAGAAGCACAAGATATACCTGTACAAGGAAGACTTCGAAGCGTTCCGGGCTTTCCTGAACGAAGCCACCGACTTTATCCTGCGGGAAAAAGGCACCGAAGTCATCTCCGAACGCCACATAAAAGACTTCAAAAAACCTTCGTATGACGCCCCGGACGAAGGACGCGAGAAAAAAACGGAGAGCGACGCCCTCACCAGCCGCTTTACCGATATCGAATTCGAGGACATCTGATATTTCCACCAATACCCGCATCGCCATGAACAAATACCTCCCCAAAATCCTCGCGGCTTTGGTGCCGCTGCTGGCATTTTCCTGTTCCTCCGGGAACAAGACGGAACTTGCCGAAGGTTTCTACGCCATCTCCCTGCCGACTCAGGACAAGGAGAAAACGGTCAACCTCTCCCATGTAGCAGATTCGATCACCTACATTCCCCTGGAAACGACCGATTCCTGCAAGATAGAAAACATCTGGAAGGTCGTACCCACCAAGGACTACCTGGTGATCATGGATCGCAAAACCCAGGAACATGTCTATCTGTTCACCCGCGAAGGCAAATTCGTGCGGGAGATCAGTTCCAAGGGGACTGCCGAAAACCAATACGCCTTCCTCAACGACATAACGGCCGATCCGGAAACCAACACGATCTATATCCTGGACGGAGCACGTCGCGTAATCCTGGAATTCTCCCCGCAGGACAGCCTGCTGTCCAAGACCCCCATCCTGTTCTATGCCGAAAACTTCCAACTCACCGGCGGAAAGACCTTTGCCCTGAATACCAATTACAACAAGAGCAAATACCTCCCCGGTGCCACTCCTGCACTGATCCTGATGAGCCTCTCCGACGGCGTTCTCGGACGGTACATGGTACGCCCGCAGGAACTGGATCCTTCGTACATAATCGGTCTTCGGACCAACTTCAGCCGGACAAAAGACGGGGCGACCTTCATTGCTCCCTTGTGCGACACGATATTCCTGGCCGGGGAAAAAGAGGCGCGTCCGCTCTACCTGGCCGATTTCGGCAATGACAACGAAACGGAAAACCAAAAGCAGATCGAAAGTCTGCTCAAAGAAAAACCGGCCGTCTATTCCCTGGAGGAACAATACCGCCAGATGGACAAGGTATTTATGACCGGTTTCTACGCGTTCGACGATGTAGCCATGATCACCTACAGCAAGCTTTCGCGCAATTACGTGGCTTTCTTCTACCCTGAAAGCGGGAAAGTGATCGATGCATGCACGCTGGAACCCCGCATCACGATCCCGGTGGGCAACGACATGGATGGTCTGACCGTATTCAGCCCCCTGGGCAGCGAGGGCAACCGGATGTACTGCTACACCACCCTGGGCCTCTCGGACAACGCAACGGCACTTACTCCTGAAGCTGAAAAGGCAAAAGCGGCCTACAAGCCGGGGGACAATCCGGTGCTGTCGGTCGTTACCCTGAAAGTCAAATAACACTTACAGCGAACAAGCAAAAGGCCGGAGCCCCGCAGGGACTCCGGCCTTTTGCTTGTTCGCTAAGACGCTACAAACCGGTCAGCATCCCTCCACCTTCCGGCGGTAGGCGATCAGATCTTCGATCGAAATCATCTTCAAGCCATACTCCCGAGCCACCTCTGCCAACTGGGGCACGCGCGCCATCGTCCCGTCGGGGTTCATCACTTCGATCAGCACACCGGAGGGATACAAGCCCGCAAGCCGCGCCATATCGACCACCGCTTCGGTATGTCCATTGCGTTCAAAAACGCCTCCCGGACGAGCCCGCAAGGCAAAAATATGCCCGGGGCGTCCCAAGTCTTCCGGACGGGTCGCCGGATCGGCCAAAGCCCGCAAAGTAGCTGCCCGATCGTGGGTCGATACGCCGGTGGTACATCCTCTTCCGAGCAAATCGACCGACACGGTAAACGGCGTGCCGAGCACCGAGGTATTCTCCTGCACCATCATCGGCAACTCCAGGCGGTCGCAAACCTCGGGTGCCAGGGGGGCGCACAGCACCCCACGGCCGCGAGAAAGCATGAAATTGACCGCATCTTCGGTTATACACTGGGCGGCGCACACAAAATCGCCTTCGTTTTCCCGGTCGGCATCATCTACCACGATGACGATGCGCCCGGCTTTGAAATCCTCCAGAGCGTCTTCTATCTTACTGAAGATCCGTTTGGTTTCCTCCATTTTTCTCCTTTCGTTTGTTCAAACGTATTTTTTGCTTGTATTTCTGCGGAACCTTGGCCCACAGGCGGTCGAAAAGGTTGAGCAGCGGGTCGAGATTGACGATCACTTTGTCTTTGGTCGCGCGATACGTCAGCCATATTCCGAACGGCAGCAGGATCCACGTAGGCAGCCACCGCGCCGACACCACATCGAGCGAACCTTCCTTGCCCATGCGCTCGGCCGACATAAAGATGATGTTGTACAGCACGAAGATCGATATGGCCACCACCACCGGAAGTCCGATGCCGCCTTTGCGGATCAAAGCCCCGAGAGGTGCCCCGACGAAAAACAGCACGATCACCAGGAAAGCCAAAGCGTATTTGCGCTGGATCTCCAAACCGTAATTATTGACCTCCTCCGACTGATGGCGCAAGGCACGCACTTTCGTCTCGGTAAGCGACTCGTTGGCCTGGCGCACCTTATCGACCGCCGAGCGGTAAATCTCAACCATTTTGTAGCGCGGATTGCCCCGCATATAACTCAACACATCCCGGAGGGTATCGGTCTTTACCGGTGCCGTTTCGGCATAAGCGGTCATGATGCTGTCCGACGGAAGAGACATGAAGAAATTTCGCAACTCGAAATCCCGGGCCGAATTGCGGATAAACTCCGTATAACTGCCCTTGAGCGAATCCAAGGCCACGCTCAACTGGTCGATGTCGAGCATCGTATAGCGGTCTTTCTCGTCTTTCCCCTGACGAATATCGCCCATGGTAAACGAAGAGATGTCGATGGGGAAAACCTGCTTGACAAACGTGGACTTGTTGCCTGCCTGACGCGCACGGCGTACAAAACGCGCTTCGACATCGTCGTCGTACATCTGGCCGTTGTACAGGGTAAGGAGCATGTAACGCTTGTCGGGCGTGGTGGTGATCGACCCGCTCTCGGCGCGGATGATGGTGGTAGCTCCCACCCGGTTGCGCAGGTCGTGGATCAACAC
Source organism: uncultured Flavobacteriales bacterium (assembly GCA_902478645.1). Taxonomy (GTDB): domain Bacteria; phylum Bacteroidota; class Bacteroidia; order Flavobacteriales; family UBA1820; genus Merdimorpha. The sequence goes on from CABSLV010000013.1 coordinate 44,410, forward strand.
ATCGCGGATGCTGTCGCGCTGGGGGTCTTCGGTGGGCATCTTTTCCATCACCCGGATCGAAAAGTCGGACAAGGTAACAAACACCCCCTGTTCGATGCTCAAGGCCGGTTTTTTGTTGATGATGTTGAGCATCATGTTCTCGTACTTGAAATTGGCGTACGGGATCACTTTATTGGAAAACACAAAAGCACCGATGGCCATGAATACCATCAGAACGATGAGTGAACGCATGATGCGGGAAAGCGGGATGCCGGAAGCCTTGAACGCCGTCAATTCGCTGTTTTCGGACAGATTGCCGAAAGTCATGATCGAGGCCAGCAGGATGGACACCGGCAGCGACATGGGCACCATCACGGCCGAGAGGTACATCATCATCTCGGCGATGGGCAGAAAACCGATCCCCTTGCCGATGATGTCGTCCGCATAGAGCCACAGCACCTGCAACACGAAGACCAGCAGCACCACGAAAAATGCGGCGAAGAACGGTGTGAGGAAAGACTTGAGGACGTATCGGTCGAGGATCTTCATGTGGCGGAATTACGGCCGGGCAATGTAGTACCCGTTCTGTTCGTATTTCTTTGCATCGAAACGGTAGAGGGAGTCGGCCGCCCCTTCCCCGCGCACGATCGAGACGATGTCCAGCACGGTATGCGAGCCGTCCCGCGCCACGTCCTCCACCCGCACCGGCATCCCGGTGGCGGTGTCGATACCTACCAGCACGTACTGCGAAGGGTTGTCCTGTTCGCGGGGCATCAGCCGGAGATACTGTACCGTCCCCTCCCGACGGTCGGTCCGTGGGGTGAACGTATCGGCAAAGCGCCTCAAGATGGCCTGCACCGAACCCAAGGCCGAGGCTTCCGGATCGGAAACACTACGCACGGTTACTTCCTGCTCGGCATCCATCACCGTGTAGGTGTACTGCCCGTCGCTGAACAAGGTAAACTCGTCGGTCTCCACCCGGTAACGGTCGCCCCGGGCATACATCGTCCCCGACTGGGGAGAGGCTTGCGGATAGGTGTACACGAAGTCGGCCCGATAGTCGGCCATCGATTCCAGCACGGACACCGTACGGTCGAGCAGACGCTGCGCATACGAATTGTCCTGCGCCGAAGCTTGACCGCCTGCAACACCAAGCAGCAGGAGAAAGATGTAGGCTATGGTATTTTTCATCCTTTTCATGGGCAATGCATTAAAACGGCATGTTTTCCTTTCCTCCCTCCGGCACCGGTCCATCGCCGTAAAGAATCCGGTTGAGCGAAGCCTCGTCCTGCACCAGGACCTCGCGCGCCTTCGAGCCGTTGAACGGTCCGATAATCCCCGCAGCCTCCAACTGATCGACGATCCGTCCCGCCCGGTTGAACCCGATGGCCATCTTGCGCTGGATCACCGAAGCCGACCCTTGCTGGAGCGCAACGACGATGCGCGCCGCCTCCTCGAACTTCGGGTCGCGTTCCATCGGATCGCCCGAAGCTCCGCCCGAGCCTCCTTCGCCGTCCCGTTCACCGGAATACTCGGGCAACAGGAACGCATCGGGATAGCCTTTCTGCGCCCCGATAAAATCGCAAATCTCCTCGACTTCCGGCGTATCGATAAAGGCGCACTGCACGCGCGTCATTTCATTGCCAGCCGAGAACAGCATGTCACCTTTTCCGATGAGCTGCTCGGCCCCCGAAGTATCGAGAATGGTGCGGGAATCTATCTTGGAGGTAACCCGGAAAGCGATCCGTGCCGGGAAGTTGGCTTTGATCAGTCCCGTGATGACATTGACCGAAGGGCGCTGGGTGGCGATAATCAGGTGGATACCGACGGCCCGGGCCAACTGCGCCAAACGCGCAATGGGGGTTTCCACTTCCTTGCCGGCGGTCATGATCAGGTCGGCAAACTCGTCCACCACCAGGACGATGTACGGAAGATAGCGGTGTCCTTTCTCGGGGTTCAAGCGCCGGGCGACGAACTTGGCGTTGTACTCCTTGATGTTGCGCACATACGCATCCTTGAGCAAGTCGTACCGCTGGTCCATCTCCATGCACAGGGAATTGAGCGTATAGATGACCTTGGTCGTATCGGTGATGATGGCATCCTGCGAGTCGGGCAACTTGGCCAGGTAGTGCCGTTCGATCTTGTTGTACAGGGTCAGTTCCACCTTCTTGGGGTCCACCAGCACGAACTTGACCTGCGAAGGGTGCTTCTTGTAGAGCAATGAGGCGATCACCGCGTTGAGCCCTACCGACTTTCCCTGTCCGGTAGCTCCGGCCATGAGCAGATGCGGCATCTTGGCCAGGTCGAAAACCACCGTTTCGTTGGAAATGTTCTTGCCGATGGCTACCGGCAATTCCATCTGGGCGGTCTGGAACTTGACCGAAGAGACCACCGAGTTCATCGACACCAGCGAAGGTTCTTTGTTGGGCACCTCGATGCCGATGGTTCCTTTGCCGGGGATGGGAGCGATGATGCGGATCCCCAGGGCCGAGAGCGAGAGGGCGATGTCGTCTTCGAGGTTCTTGATCTTCGAGACCTTCACCCCGGGAGCAGGGATGATCTCGTACAGGGTAACGGTCGGCCCGATGGTGGAATGGATATGCGCGATGTCGATGTGGTAATTCTTGAGCGTCTCGACGATCCGCCGGCGGTTGGCGATCACTTCTTCCTTGTCGACATTGATCCCTTCGTTGTCGAACTTGCGCAGGAGCTTGATCGGAGGGAATTCGTATCCGGGAAGGTCGAGCGTGGGGTCGTATTCACCGAACTGCTCCACCACACGGCGAGCCGTATCGTCATCCAGTTCGCTCTCCTGGGAGGCTACCGTCATGGTGCATTCCACACCGTCTTCCTGTTCGTGCAGGGTTTCCCCTTCCCCGGGGAGACCTTCCGACGATGCGTCGGAACAGCGGTCCTCGATAGCGTAATGTTCCTCTTCGGGGGCTTCTTCCTCGTCCGGATATTCCTCCTCCGGAAAGAGGGACGAGGGAAGCGGTCCGTCGGAGACTTCCTCCGGATCCTCTTCTTCCGATTCCTCCGGTTCGTCTTCCTGCGGTTGTTCTTCTACCGCATAGGTTTCAGCCTCCTCTTGAGCGGGAGAGGTGGACTCCTGAGGCTGCGTCAACTGGGCGATCTGCCGGTCCTGCGCTTCTTTTTCCTCCTGCAGACGCAAGGCTTCCTCCCGGCGGGCTTGCTGTTCGGCCAGGCGTTGTTCCCGTACCTGGTTGAGTTTCTCCGGGGTGATGCCGTAATGCAGGATGGCCCACACGACGGGCAGCAGTGCCAACAGAATGGGCAGCCCCCAGCCGATGTAGCCCTGCAACAGGTCGTTCAGGCGGTATCCCCATGCTCCGGAGTAATCGGCCGAGAAATACGCCAGCACCACCGACAACCAAAGCCCCCACCCGATCATCTTGGCACAGAACAGGGCGATGCGCGAGAAAGGTTTGTCCAAGGCTACTACGGCGGCGATGGCAAAACCTACGGCAAGGATAAAAAAGGTGGAGATGCCCATGCGGTCCATCAGGGCATAACTGATGTAGTAACCGGCCTTGCCCAGCAGGTTGGCATAGCGTTCGCCGGCCTGGACACTCTGGTCGCCCGCACCGGTAAACAGATAGGAAGCACACGCCAGGGCGATCATCACCAGCACGAGGGCGGCGACCACGGCGGCAATTACGCGTGCGGTCTTCGCGTCCTGCGGGCGCGAAGACCGCACGCGTGAGGATTTTTTCGTATCGGATGTCGTTTTCTTTTTCTTTCTGACCATAAGAGAGCGGCCGAGACCCCGCGCCGGGAAATGTGTTTTTTTCCTCCGCAGGGCGTTTTCATGCCATTATGTGTGCGCGAAGTTACGCAAAAGTGATTAAATTTGCATCTTCGAGCCGAAAGATTAATTTTCACACCGACATAACGCAAAAAGACCTGAAAAGACATGGACATACCTTCGAAGTACGACCCGAAAGACCTGGAGGACAAATGGTACGATTACTGGATGCAAGGCGGTTACTTCCACTCGGAAGTCGACCCTTCGCGTAAACCCTACACCATCGTCATTCCCCCGCCGAACGTCACCGGGGTGCTTCACATGGGCCACATGATGAACAACACCATCCAGGACCTTCTGGTGCGCCGCGCCCGGATGAAAGGCTACAACGCCTGCTGGGTGCCGGGCATGGACCACGCCTCGATCGCTACGGAAGCCAAAGTGGTGGCCCGCCTGAAGGAACAGGGGATCAAGAAAACCGACCTCACGCGCGAACAATTCCTGGAACACGCCTGGAACTGGACCCGCGAGCACGGGGGTATCATCCTCCAACAGCTCAAGAAACTGGGCGCCTCCTGCGACTGGGACCGCACCAAGTTCACCATGGACGAGGACTTGTCCCGCGCCGTTACGCACGTATTCGTCGACCTGTACGACAAGGGGCTCATCTACCGCGGATACCGCATGGTCAACTGGGACCCGGAAGCCCTCACCACCGTCTCGGACGAAGAAGTGGTCTATGTCGAACAACAAGGCAAACTGTACTACCTGCGTTACTACGTGGAAGGTACCGATGACTATGTCGTAGTGGCCACCACCCGTCCCGAAACCATCTTCGGCGATACGGCCATGTGCATCAACCCGAACGACCCGCGCTACCGGCACCTTCACGGCAAACGCGTCATCGTGCCCATCGCCGGACGCAGCATCCCGGTGATCGAAGACGAATACGTGGACATCGAATTCGGTACCGGCTGCCTGAAGGTAACCCCGGCACACGACGTCAACGACAAGATGCTGGGCGACAAATACGGTCTGGAGGTCATCGACATCTTCAACGACGACGCCACCCTCAACCAATACGGGCTGCACTATCAGGGCATGGACCGTTTCGCGGTGCGCAAGGCCATCGAAAAGGAACTGGCTGAAAAAGGTCTGTTGGAAAAAGTGGAAGCCTACACCAACAAGGTAGGCACCTCCGAACGCACCAAAGCGGTGATCGAGCCGAAAGTCTCGCTGCAATGGTTCCTCAAGATGGAGCACCTGGCCAAACCCGCCCTGGAAGCCGTCATGAGCGACCAGATCCGCTTCGTCCCCGAAAAGTTCAAGAACACCTACCGCTACTGGATGGAAAACGTCCACGACTGGAGCATCTCGCGCCAACTGTGGTGGGGACACCGCATCCCGGCCTATTATTACGGAGCGGGAGCCAATGACTTCGTGGTGGCCGAAACCCTCGACCAGGCTGTGGAGAAAGCCCGCCAAAAGACCGGCAACCCGGCCCTGCAAGCCACAGACCTGACCCAGGATCCCGATGCGCTCGACACGTGGTTTTCCTCGTGGCTGTGGCCGATGTCCGTCTTCGACGGCGTCCTGCATCCGGACAACCCCGAAATCCAATACTACTACCCGACCAACGACCTGGTTACCGCCCCGGACATCATTTTCTTCTGGGTGGCACGCATGATCATGGCCGGATACGAATACCGGAGCGAGAAACCTTTCCGCCACGTGTACTTTACCGGCACGGTGCGCGACAAGCTGGGCCGCAAGATGTCCAAATCGCTGGGCAACTCACCCGACCCCATCGAACTGATGAAGCAATACGGAGCGGATTCCGTCCGGCTCGGGATGCTGCTCACCGCACCGGCGGGCAACGATTTCCCGTTCGACACCGACCTGTGCAAACAGGGAGCCGGGTTCTGCAACAAGATCTGGAACGCGTTCCGTCTGGTACAGGGATGGCAGCAGGACGAAACGGCTGCCGAAACCCCGGCCGCACAGGCTGCCGAACTGTGGTTTGAAAACCGCCTGAACGCCGCCGTAGCCGAGATCGACGCCCTGTACGACGAATTCCGCCTCTCGGAAGCACTGATGGCTACCTACAAACTCATTTGGGACGATTTCTGCTCGTGGTACCTCGAAGCTGTCAAACCGCCTTACGGCCAGCCCGTGGCGGCCGCCACCTACCGCCGGGTGATCGCCCACTTCGAGGCCTTGCTCAAGCTGATCCACCCCATCATGCCTTTCATCTCGGAAGAGTTGTGGCAGGCCATCACCCCCCGCACGAAAGAACAGGCGCTGATCGTCGCTCCCTGGCCCGTGGCCGGGCCGGTGGATCGGGATGTACTCGACCGTTTCGACTATACCGCCGAACTGATCGCCTCGGTACGCGCCGTACGCCAGGAAAAAGGCATCTCGCCCAAAGACCCGCTGCAGGTGCTCACGCAGGATAAAAGCCCGCTGATCATCGACACCCTGGTCGAAAAACTGGCTGGAGTGGCTTCGATCGACCTTGCGGAGGAAAAGCCCGCCGGAGCCGTTTCGTTCCTGGTACGCACGCAGGAATACTTCATCCCGCTGGGCGATCGCATCGACCGGGAAGCGGAACGGGAAAAACTGGAAAAGGAACTTCAGTACACCGAAGGTTTCCTGGCGAGTGTCCGTAAAAAATTGTCCAACGAACGCTTCGTCAACTCCGCCCCGGCTGCCGTGGTGGAAATGGAACGCAAGAAGGAAGCCGACGCGCTGTCCAAGATCGAAACGATCCGACAAGCCCTCCAGGCTCTTTCCTGAACGACAAGACACGAAAAAGACAAAAAAAGGTACGGTTATCGAAAGAATAACCGTACCTTTGTATATTAGACTGTGTGCACACACGTTTTTACGTTTTATAGACTCCTCCTGTTTTCTCCGGAGACAAAAGAGAAAAAACGAACACAATGTGCGCACCGGAAAGCGTTAAATTAGTCGAAACAAGATGGCCAAACTGTATCTGGTCCCCACTCCGGTGGGCAACATGGGCGATATGTCCCCCCGCGCGATAGAAACCCTGCGGGAGGCCGATCTTGTTTTGGCCGAGGATACCCGGACTTCGGGCAAACTGATGCACCATTTCGGCATCGATACACCCATGCAGTCCCACCACATGTTCAACGAACACCGCACGGCAGAGGCCTTCGTCGAAAGGATTCAGGCGGGACAAAACATCGCGCTGATCACCGACGCCGGCACCCCGGGTATTTCCGACCCGGGATTTCTCATTGCCCGACAAGCCATCCGTCAAGGAGTGGAAGTCGAGTGTCTGCCCGGCCCTACGGCCTTCGTCCCGGCACTGGTAGCCAGCGGACTCCCCTGCGAACGTTTTGTGTTCGAGGGTTTCTTGCCGGTAAAAAAAGGCCGCGCCACCCGCTTGGAAGAGCTCAAGGACGAGGTGCGCACGATGGTGTTCTACGAGGCTCCCCACAAATTGCTGCGCACCCTGGAAGACCTCGCCGGAGCATTCGGCCCACAGCGGGAAGTGTGCGTGAGCCGCGAGATCAGCAAACTGTACGAGGAGCACTTCCGGGGGACCCTGGAACAGGCGCTGGCGCATTTCTCCCAGCGAGGGCCCAAAGGCGAATTCGTATTGGTGGTTCGGGGCGCCGACCTTTCGAAAGAGGAAAAAAGAAAAAAAATAAATAAAAAAAATGGACAAAAGGTGGCGTCTGAAACCTCAACCATCGGACGAACAAACGGCAGCCCTGGCTGCGAGTCTGAAGGTGGAGAGGGTTTTGGCGAGGCTGCTGGTGCAAAGAGGTATCGAGACCTATGAACAGGCCAAGAATTTTTTCCATCCGGATCTGAACGATTTGCACGATCCATTCCTGATGAAGGACATGGACAAGGCGGTCTCGCGCATCCAGCATGCGCTGGACAATCGCGAGGGAATCCTCGTATACGGTGACTACGACGTGGACGGCACAACGGCCGTGTCGATGGTCTATTCTTTTTTCAAACGTTTCTATCCCAAGGTACGCACGTACATCCCCGATCGTAACAACGAAGGGTACGGCGTCTCTTTCCAAGGCATCGACTATGCCCGGGAAAACGACTGCCGGCTGATCATCGCCCTGGACTGCGGCATCAAAGCGGACAAAGAGATCGAATACGCCCGTGAGAAGGGGATCGACATCATCATCTGCGACCACCACCGCCCTTCGGACACCCTGCCGGCCGCCACAGCGGTCCTCGACCCCAAGCGCCCGGACTGCCCCTACCCGTTCAAGGAACTCAGCGGATGCGGCGTGGGGGTAAAACTGATTCAGGCAGTGTGCAAGAGCAAGGGCTGGAACGACAAGGCGGTGATCAACTCGTACCTGGACTTGGTGGCGGTGAGCATCGGCGCGGACATCGTCCCCATCGTCGATGAAAACCGCATCCTGGCTTACTTCGGGCTCAAAAAACTGAATTCCAATCCCTGTCCGGGTATCAAGGCGTTCAACATTTTCTCCAAAAAGCGGGTATTCAACATCTCGGACGTGATCTTTGTCATCGCCCCGCGTATCAATGCCGCCGGCCGCATCAACCGGGGCATCCACGCGGTAGAACTGCTCACGGCGCGCAACGACGTGGTGGCCAAGGAGATCGCCATCGAGATCGACACGCTCAATGCCGAACGCAAGGAACTCGATGCCGCTACAACCGAAGAAGCCCTGCGGATGCTGGAAGGGAAAAAACTGGACGACGACTTTTGCATCGTCATTTACAACCCCTCGTGGCACAAGGGAGTGATCGGTATCGTCGCCTCCCGCCTGGTGGAACATTTCTACCGCCCGGCGATGGTATTTACCAAAACAGGTGAAGGACAGATCTCCGCTTCGGCCCGCTCGATGCACGGCTTCGACATCTACAACGCCATCGAACGCTGCCAGGACATCACCGAACAATTCGGCGGGCACAAATATGCTGCGGGGCTGACCTTGAAGGAAGAAAACTTCGAGGTGTTCAAGAAACGCATCAACGACATTGCCCGGGAAGCGATCCTTCCGGAAATGCGCACCCCGGTGATTGAAGTCGATACCGAGATCCGCCTTTCGGAGATCACACCGCATTTCTTGCGTACGCTCAAAAAATTCGCTCCCTTCGGCCCGGGAAACAATTCCCCCATCTTCATGGCACGGGGACTGAAAGACAACGGCTGGGGAAAGGCCGTGGGAAAAGGCGGGCAGCACCTCAAACTCACCTTGATGGAAGCCGACGGCGAACCGGGCGGCCGCACGTACGACGCCATCGGGTTCAATCTAGGCGAGAAAAAAGACTTGGTCAGCGATGGGAAGCGATTTAAAGCGGTTTTCTGCATCGAAGAAAACGAATACCAGGGACGTACCAGTCCGCAGATCCGCCTGAAGGACATCCAGCCGGACTCCCCGGACGATCCGTCCTTCCCCGATCCGGACCCGGAGACAATCCCTGCGTAAAGTCAGCAGGCAGTCCTCCTGTGTGGCGGG
>CABSLV010000014.1 GCA_902478645.1 uncultured Flavobacteriales bacterium
GTTGCCGAAGGTGTTGCCAGATTGCGCGACGGACAAAAGATCGCTCCGGTAGAGAAAAAGTAATCTTTCAATTTTCGGGTAAAAGATAAAATATGAAACTCAATACATTTATCAACCGTCCGGTTCTCTCGACAGTTATCTCGATCATAATTGTCATTTTGGGATTCATCGGACTTACCTCCCTGCCTATCGAGCAATACCCCGATGTGGCACCGCCGACCATCTCGGTATCGGCCAACTACCAGGGAGCCAGCGCAGAAACCGTCCTGAACAGTGTCGTAGTGCCGTTGGAGGAACAGATCAACGGTGTAGAAGGCATGACCTACATGACCTCTACCGCATCCAACGACGGTAGCTGCCGCATCACCATCTATTTCGAACACGGGGTCGATCCCGACATGGCCGCCATCAACGTACAGAACCGCGTCACTCAAGCGTCCAACCTGCTCCCGGCCGAAGTAACCAGAGCGGGTGTTACGACGCAAAAACGTATGACCAGTATGGTGATGGCCTTCGCCGTATACAGCGAAAATCCCGCTTTCGACGAAGCCTTCGTACAGAACTACGCAGACATCAACGTCCTGCCGGCCATCAAACGTGTCAATGGCGTAGGCGATGCCGCTGCTCTGGGAGCCCGCACCTACTCGATGCGCATCTGGCTCAAACCCGATGTGATGGCTACCTACGGCGTTACCCCGACCGATGTCTCCAATGCCCTGGCCGAGCAGAACATCGAATCGGCGCCGGGAAAATTCGGACAAAACGGCGGACAGTCCTTCCAGTACGTGATCAAATACAAAGGACGCCTGAAAACCCCCGAAGAGTTTGAAAACATCGTCCTGCGCACGGACGACTCAGGAAATGTGCTGCGCATCAAAGACGTAGCCCGCGTGGAGCTGGGTGGACAGGACTACTCCATCAGTTCGCGCACCCAAGGGAAACCCTCGGTGATGGTACCGGTATACCAGATCGCCGGATCCAATGCGACGGAAGTGGTGGAAAACATCAAAGCGGAACTGAAAGGCCTCTCGCAAGATTTCCCGGAAGGCATCAAGTACATGGTCCTGATGGATACCACCGACTTCCTGTACGCCTCGATCGACAAAGTGGTCGAGACCATCATCGAAGCCTTTATTCTGGTGTTCATCGTGGTGTATGTCTTCCTGCAGGACTTCCGCTCGACCCTTATCCCGGCGATTTCGGTGATCGTATCGCTGGTCGGTACGTTCTTCTTCCTGAACCTGTTCGGATTCTCGATCAACCTGCTCACCCTCTTCGCCATGGTATTGGCCATTGCGATTGTGGTGGACGATGCGATCGTGGTCGTCGAAGCGGTGCATGCCAAACTGGACCAAGGCTATAAGTCGCCGCGCAAAGCCTCGATCGACGCCATGAGCGAGATCGCCGGTGCCATCGTATCCATCACCCTGGTCATGTCCGCAGTGTTCATCCCGATCACCTTCGTGGGCGGGACCACTGGTACGTTCTACACGCAGTTCGGTATGACCCTGGCCATCGCCATCCTGATCTCGGCCGTGAATGCCTTGACGCTCAGCCCGGCGCTGTGCGCCGTATTCCTCTCGGCCAAGGAAGAACACGGAAAAGGCAAATCCTTCGCTTCGCGCTTCCACGGGGCATTCAACGTGTTCTTCGAAGCGATGAAGAACAAGTACCGCCGCCTGGTGGAAAAGATGGTGCACATGAAAGCCGTCGCTTTCGGTATCATCATCGTGCTGACGGGCGTACTGGTGCTGCTGCTGCGCACCACCCCGACGGGATTCGTCCCGGCCGAGGACAACGGCGTATTCATGGTCGATGTCGCCCTGCCTCCGGCCACTTCGATGGAGCGCACCCAGGAAGTGCTCAACCAGGTGGACAGTATCATCGCCGCCCATCCGCTGGTCGCTTCCCGTGTCATGATCAACGGTTTCGGCTTTATCAGCAGCAACGGTAGTTCGTACGGGGCTTTCATGTGCAAACTCAAACCTTGGGATGAGCGTACCGGAAAAGGCGAAGACCTCAACAGCATCACGGCAAGCATCCAGGCTGCCGTATCGCAGATCAAAGATGCCAACATCATGATCTTCTCCCCGCCTTCCATCCCGGGATTCAGCGCATCGGGCGGTTTTGAATTCTCGTTGCAGGACCGCACGGGCGGCGATCTGAACGATTTCGTAGCTGTCGAACAACAGTTCCTCGCTGCGCTCAACCAACGCCCGGAGATCGGATATGCCATGACTTCGTTCAAGAACAACTTCCCGCAGTACATGGTAGACATCGATCCGGACAAGGCCAAGATGGCCGGCACATCGCCCTCGGCTATTTTGAGCGCCATGCAGGGGTATTACGGAGGTCTGTATGCTTCGAACTTCAACCAGTTCGGAAAACTCTACCGCGTGATGATCCAGGCCGACACGATGTACCGAGCCAAACCCGAATCGCTCAACAACATCTACATCCGCACGGGCAACAATGAGATGGCTCCGATCAGCAACTTCATCACCCTGCGCAAGACCTACGGTCCGGAAAACATCACGCGATTCAACCTGTACACCTCGATCTCCGTCACCGGACAGCCCAAACCGGGATATTCCTCCGGTGAAGCCATTGCTGCCGTACAGGAAGTTGCACAGGAGACCCTCCCGCAGGGTTACGGCTACGAGTTCTCCGGCCTTTCCCGCGAAGAGCAATCTTCCAGCAACCAGATCGGCGGTATTCTCGTACTGTGCCTGGTATTCGTGTACTTTATCCTGTGCGCCCTCTACGAGAGCTACATCCTGCCGTTGTCGGTGATCCTGTCGCTCCCGCTGGGTCTGTCGGGATCGTTCCTCTTCGCCCGGATGATGGGTGCCGACAACGACATCTACCTGCAAACGGCACTGGTGATGCTGATCGGTCTGTTGGCCAAAAATGCCATCCTGATCGTACAGTTCGCATTGGCACGCCGCCAACAGGGCGAAACGATCATCCAGGCAGCCATCGACGGAGCCTCCGCCCGTCTGCGACCCATCCTGATGACTTCGCTGGCCATGATCATCGGACTTCTCCCGCTGATGTTCGCCTCCGGAGTTGGAGCCAACGGTAACCGCACCATCGGCTCCGGTGCCGTCGGAGGTATGTTGCTGGGTACGATCTTCCAGCTGGTGGTCGTTCCGACTCTGTTCGTAGTGTTCCAAAGCCTGCAGGAGCGTTTCAAGAAGAACGATCCGGTAGAAGTAGAGGCATAACAAATCACCGATGAAGACAAACATGAAAACGATCCAGATAAAAATAACGGTTGTGCTGGCCTTGATGCTGGCACTCTCCTCCTGCAACATCTACCGGCCGTACAAAACGCCCGAAATGAACACGGACGACCTGTACCGCACGGAAGCCCTGGCCGATTCGGCCAACATGGCCCTCCGCCCCTGGCAGGAACTCTTTACCGACCAACACCTGCGGAATCTCATCGACTCCGCACTGGTCAACAACTTCGACTACCAGACAGCCATGTACAAAGTAGAAGAGGCCAATGCCGCTTTTGCTCAAGGGAAGGCTGCCTTCTTCCCCACCCTGAACATCTCGGCCGACGGCACCATTGCCAAAGTGGAAGACGTTCCGCACGGGGAGTATTACAACATTGCCGCTGCCTCGTCGTGGGAACTCGACATTTTCGGACGTCTTCGCTCGGCCAAGCGTGCAGCCAAGGCAGCCCTGCTGCAGAGTATCGCCTACAAGCGCGCCGTAGAGACCCAAGTGATCGCCTCGGTAGCCAACGGTTACTACACGCTGCTCAGTCTGGACAAACAGTTGCGCGTATACGACGAAACCATCCTCCTGTGGACCGAGACCGTCCGCACCATGGAGGAAATGATGGAAGCCGGTTCTACCAACCTGGCAGCCGTTACCCAGAGCCGGGCCAACTTGTATAGCGCACAAGCCGCCCGACAGGACATCCTGTACAACATCCGTGCTACGGAAAATTCTCTGCGCCTTCTCATCGGCCAACCCGCCGGCGAAATCGTCCGCGGCACCTTCGAGGATCAGCAGCTCACCACCGACCTGCAGATCGGTCTGCCCTCGCAACTGCTGGCCAACCGCCCCGATGTGCAGCAAGCCGAAGCCGGTGTCCGGGCCGCCTTTGCCAAGACCAATGTAGCCCGCGCCGCCTTCTATCCCCGCTTTACCATCACGGCCAACGGGGGATATGCCAATGACGGTACGGTCAGCTTCGCTCCCGGTGCCTTCTTTGCCAACCTGGTTGGCGGACTGGTACAGCCTCTGTTCAACGCCGGAACCAACCGCGCCAACCTGCGCATTGCCAAGGCCCAGCAGGAAGAGGCTCTGCTCGCCTTTGAAAAATCGCTGATCAACGCCGGCATCGAAGTGTCGAACCTGTTGTACAACTACAACACCACGACCAAAAAACTGGAAGCCCGCGCTCAACAAGTCGAGCAACTGCAAACGGCAGCCGATGCCACCAACGAATTGTTCCGCCTCAGCAACACCACCTATCTGGAACTGCTCACCGCACAGCAGAGCCTGCTCTCGGCACGCATCAGCCAGATCGGTGACCAGCTTGCCCAACTGCAGAACGTGGTCAATCTGTACCAGGCTCTCGGAGGAGGCTGGGAACGCCCGGTGGAGGAAGAGAAATAATCCCCTCCCCTGCTGCGAGCAGGAAAAAGCCCGTCGGAAATCTTTCCGACGGGCTTTTTCTTGCCCCACTACGCCCGTTCTCCCCCATCCGCCACCCTTTTGAACCGCATGCAGCCGCATCTTTCCGGATCTTGTATCGCAGATCGGGTCTCCCCGCAAAGAAACCCGACAAACTCCGAAAGCATCCGAACCCTTTGCTTATCCCGGAAAAATGTCGTTACTTTCGTCCGAAACGAAAACCCGCCACCGAGATGGAAGAAAAAGAAAAAACGGGAAAACAACCCTTGGCCATCGTACGCGACGACCCCTGGCTCGCCCCCTATGCACAATACCTGGAAAACCGCCTGGAGTGGTACCGTAAGCACATGCGCTTTATCGAGGAGCATTGCAACGGCCTGGGGTATTTCGCCAGCGGACACCGCTACTTCGGTTTCAACTACGACCCGCAGAAGAAAGGATGGTGGTTCCGTGAATACGCTCCCTCGGCGCAATCGGTAAGTCTGATGGGCGACTTCAACGGGTGGGACGCGGAGAAAAACCCGCTCACGCGCCTGGAAAGCGGCACCTGGGAAACCTTCCTGGACGAAGACACCTACCGGGAACGCCTCACCCCTTTCTCCAGAGTAAAACTGCGTATCGTCTCGGACAATGGTGCCCTGGACCGTATCCCGGCCTATATCCGCCGGGTGATTCAAGACCCGAAGACGTTCGACTTCTCCGGACAGTTCCTCCCCGAGAGCACCTTCCGGTGGGAAAATCCGGACTTCCGCCTGCCGGAGGACTTCACTCCCCTGATCTACGAAGCGCACCCCGGCATGGCTACCGAAGACGGGCATGTGGGCTCGTGGCGCGAATTTGCCGACACGATCCTGCCCAAAATATCTGCATTGGGGTATAACACCCTGCAACTGATGGCCGTGCAGGAGCACCCGTATTACGGATCGTTCGGGTATCATGTGTCCAATTTCTTTGCGCCATCCTCGCGCTTCGGCACACCCGACGACCTGCGTTACCTCATCGACACGGCACACGGGATGGGGCTCGCAGTGGTGATGGACCTGGTGCATTCCCATGCGGTGAAAAACCGGGCGGAAGGACTCTGCGAATTCGACGGCAAACGCGAACTCTACTTCGTGGACGGTCCTTCGGGCAATCACCCCGGATGGGATTCCAAACTGTTCGACTACGGCAAGATGTACGTCCAGCAATTCCTGCTGTCCAACATCGCCTACTGGATGGAGGAATTCCGCTTCGACGGATTCCGCTTCGACGGGGTAACCTCCATGCTGTACTACCACCACGGCAACCAGGCCTTTGACAGCTACGACAAGTATTTCGGCAAGGATACCGACAATTCGGCCGTGCTGTACCTCCAGACGGCCAACACCCTGATCCGCTCGCGCTACCCCACTGCCCTGTCCATCGCCGAAGACATGAGCGGGATGCCGGGAGCCTGCCGTCCGGTGGAGGAAGGGGGGCTGGGCTTCGGGTATCGCCTGGCTATGGGACTTCCGGACTACTGGGTCTGCCTGCTACGCGACCGGCGGGACGAGGACTGGGACATGGAGCAGATGTACTACACACTGCTCAACCGCCGAAGGGGCGAAGCAAACATCGCCTACGTGGAGAGCCACGACCAGGCGCTGGTAGGGGACAAAACGGTCGCATTCTGGCTGATGGACAGCCACATGTACACCTCGATGAGCGTCTTTACGCCCGACCCGGTGATCGACCGAGGGCTGGCGCTGCACAAGATGATCCGCATGGTTACCCTCTCCCTGGGCGGGGAAGGCTACCTCAACTTCATGGGCAACGAATTCGGCCATCCGGAATGGATCGACTTCCCCCGGGAGGGCAATGGCTGGAGCACGAAGTACGCCCGCCGGCAGTGGAGCCTTCCGGACACCGACCACTTGAAATACAAGTTCCTGCGCGAATTCGACCGGCGGATGATCGGCTTCGAGAAACAGACCGGGCTGCTTCGTCTGCCTTTCCCCCGCCTGCTCAATGCCGACCAGACGAACAAGGTGCTCATCTTCTCCCGCGGGAAGTACGTATTTCTCTTTTCGTTTTCGCCGCAAAAATCGATCGAGGACTACGAATTTTTCGTGCCGCAAGGGGGCGATTACCGCATTGTCTTTTCTTCGGACGATCCCGAGACGGGCGGTTTTTCCCGGGTGCGGGAAGGCTACCGCTTCACCTCCTTCGAAAAGGACGGGGTGGACTTCCTGAGCGTTTACCTGCCCTCGCGCATGTGCATGGTGCTGGAGTGGGTCGGCAATACCCCGAAGAAAAAGGCTCGCAAGGGGAAATAACCGCTTCTTTCTCCCTCACTCCCCGTTCGTCCCTCGCGCACCCTTGCCGCCGGACAACAGCACAGACAAAAACGCGTTCGCCGCGCATCCTTGCAGGATGCGCGGCGAACGCTTTATCGGAAAAACAGGCAGGACTACTCCTCTTCCTTGTTGCGAAGGCTCTGCACGTAGATGGCCTTCACTTTCTGCTGGCGTTTTACCACGGAAGGTTTGTTGAACTGCTGACGGGCGCGGAGCTGTTTCATCGTGCCGGTCTTGTCGAATTTTCTTTTGAAACGTTTGAGGGCTCTTTCGATCGCCTCTCCTTCTTTTACGGGAATAATAAGCATTGGTTTATCGTTTTTTTCGTGAATAACTGTTTTATCAAATCGTTGTCGCAAAAGCCGTCCCCCACAGGGAACGTCCTACTGCCTGAAACTATGTAACTTTCTTTTTCCGAACTTGTTGGACAACGACCTCCTTTAGACTTCTCTTTCGGTTCTATTTCACTTTCTTAGCGAGGGCAAAGATACGCTTTTTCTTTCAAACGGAAACCATGCCCCGCTCCCTTTTTTTCAATAAACCTCGTGGTGTATCTTGCCCGCATCGAAATTGTCCTTCGGGCGAGCCTCCCGCGCAGGATACCCCACCGGGATCACGCACAGCGAATCGTAACTGCCCGGCAGCCCGCACAACTCCTTGACCACATCCATCCGGTCGCGATACGGATACGTAGCCGTCCACACCGCACCCAGCCCCAGCGCATGAGCTGCCAGCAGGATATTTTCCGCCGCCGCCGAACAATCCACGTACCAGTACGGCGACTTGGTCCGGTCGGCACAAACGGCGATGGCCACGCGGGCCTCGCGCAACATCTTGGCATACGGCAAACGCTCGGCCATCTCGTCGAGGATTTCCCGGCGGGTGAGCACGATAAAGTCCCAAGGCTGGCCGTTTTTCCCCGAAGGAGCGGCCATGCCGGCCTCGAGGATCGCTTCGAGTTTTTCCGGTTCGACGTCCTGATCGGTGTAGCTGCGAATACTTCTACGGGTCAGGATGTTCTCGATCACAGGGTTTTGCGCGTACTGTTTTTCCATCTTTTTCAACGCTCGGTTTTGAGGGTGTCAAAGTTAAGGTAAAATCGCAAATGCTTGTCCTTGCTGTGCGGAAAATATTTCAGTTCCCGCAAAGTATCGTAGCACGGTACCGCGCCCCACCTGCTGCGGTACTCGACGATGTTGCGGGCAAACAACCGGGAGATGTACGGATGCTCGGCCAGCAAGCGTTCGCTGTCCTGATTGACATCATAGCGCACCAGAGCCGTCGTATCGAAATCCGCATACCGGGAGAACCGTCGCAGCGCTGCCGAATCGGCGGCAAAGATCCCGCACAACTGGTCGGCATCCACGAAACCGCCGTAGCGGATGCGCCCCTGGAAGAGTTTTTCGGCCAAGGCTTCGTCGAGTGCCGCATGCGCCCGCAGGCGTTCCAGCGAAGCGCGATTGAGGTCCACCCGGGAGAAATCCCGCACAGTCTCTTCCTCCTGCAACTCCTCCGTCC
The DNA here is from genome assembly GCA_902478645.1 of uncultured Flavobacteriales bacterium. Taxonomy (GTDB): domain Bacteria; phylum Bacteroidota; class Bacteroidia; order Flavobacteriales; family UBA1820; genus Merdimorpha. The sequence goes on from CABSLV010000014.1 coordinate 8,493, forward strand.
GGATATAGGGCAAAAGCCGGGCAAACATGCTGTCCGAGACCGCATAGCACTGCGAGAACTGCTCGGGCGAAGAAAACCGTCCCCCGACCGCAGCCCGAAACCGCAGGATGGTGCGTGCCTGGGCAGGAGAGAACCCCAGCAGGACAAAATCGGAAGAATCTGCCGAAGAGGGGTCGAAATAAAACAGCGTATCCGTGCGAAAGGCAGAGTGTCCAAGCACTGAATCCGCCGGAAGGACTTCTACCCGGGGGATCTCCCGGCGGCCATCCTTCACCGCGACGGCCCCCACCAAGACCAGCAGGAGGACCACCAGAACGATCATCCCCCGCTGCTGGGCGGCGGTTGCCCTGAAGAAACGTCCGATGCGCCCCCACATATCCCTTCGTTTTGCCGTCCTTTTTTCCCCTCCCCTTTTCGGAGAACGGGACAGAGGATTACTTGCCCAACAGACGGGCGGCGTACTTCCCGATCACGTCGAACTCCAGGTTGACCTTCGTCCCGGGGACAAACGTATGGAAGTTGGTATGTTCGTAGGTATAGGGGATGATCGCTACCGAAAACTCACCCGGTTCGCTGTCCACCACCGTCAGGCTGGTGCCGTTGACCGCGATCGAGCCTTTCGGAATGGTTACATTGCCGTAGAGGGGTTCATCGTAACGGAAGCGGTACACCCAGCTTCCGTCCTGCTGTTGGACCGAGACGCACTCCCCCGTCTGGTCGACATGCCCCTGGACGATGTGCCCGTCCAGGCGGTCGCCGAGCTTCATGGAGCGCTCCAGGTTCACCTCCGAGCCGATCTTCAAGTCGCCCAGGTTGGACTTGCGCAGCGTTTCGTCGATCGCCGTTACCGTATAACGGTCGCCCTCTACCCGCACCACTGTCAGGCAAACACCGTTGTGGGCGATGCTCTGATCCACTTTCAATTCCTCGGTAAAAGGACACCGAAGGGTGATGTGCAGGTTGCCTCCCTCCTTTTTCAAGTCGGTTACCACGGCCAATGCTTCTACGATTCCCGTAAACATCTTTTCTTCTGTATGATTTTATCGTTATCTTCTAAAAATTCTGTTCTCTACTTCTTTTCCAAGCCCAATTCGGCCAACCAGTCCGTACCGTCCCAACTGCCCGAACTCATGAAAAGGAACACCGTATCCTCCACAGGAAGAGCCCGTACGGCCTCCCGCAGGCTTTCGATGTCCGTCTTGACCTCCAGGGCAGGATGAGCAAATTCTCCGGCCACCCACGCCGGATCCAGCGGAGGCATCCGCTTGATCTCCATCGCATGGTGGGAGTAAAACACGAACGCCCGGTCGGCACCCGCCATCGTGCCGCGGTATTGCGGCAGGAAATCCCGGTTCAGACTGGAATAGGTATGCAATTCCAGACAGGCCACCACGCGACGGTCGGGGTACAGTTCCTTGACGGCCGCTACGGTAGCGCGCACCTTGGACGGAGCATGGGCAAAATCCTTGAAGACCACCGTGTGGGGCTGGTCGTAGAGGCATTCCAGACGGTTTTTCGCCCCCCGAAAATCGGCCATGCTCGCGTAGAAATCCGCTGAAGACACCCCGGCCTGCCGGGCGGCGAGCAGTGCCGCCGAGAGGTTGGACATGTTGTGCCGCCCGAAAAGCGTTACCGGGTAACGGTGCGAGCCGTCCACCAGCCAAACCTTTCCCTGGCGGATCTCATAGGGATGGGTGGCATAAGGGATCGGCTGCACCCGAAGTTCGGGATGCCGGGCGAAGGTCTGCTCGACCACGCGCACCACTTCGGGGTCTTCACGGTTGTAGATCAGTACAGCCCCCGGCTCGAGGCTCAAGATAAGCTGCACGAAACAATCCGTGTACTGGTCGTACGTGGGAAATACGTTCATGTGGTCCCATGCGATCCCGGTAATGACCGCCACGTGCGGACGGTAGTGCAGGAATTTGGAGCGCCGGTCGAGTGGGGAACTGAGGTACTCGTCCCCTTCGATGACGATCGTGGGAGCCTCGTCGGTCAATTCCACCATGCGGTCGAACCCGTCGATCGAAGCACCCACCAGGTAGTCCGTACGCAATCCGGCGTATTGCATCGCATGCAGGATCATGGCTGTGGTGGTCGTCTTGCCGTGCGATCCGGCGACCACGATGCGTTTCTTCCCTTCCGATTCGTGAAAGACGAACTCCGGATAGGAATACACCGGCAGTCCCAATTCCCGGGCGCGGATCAGTTCCGGATTGTCGATCCGCGCGTGCATCCCGAGGATGACGGCATCGATCTCCGGGGTGATCTTTTCCGGAAACCAGCCTTCCTGCCCCGGGAGCAAACCGGCCTGCGCCAGACGAGTGCGGGAAGGTTCGTAGATCACGTCGTCCGACCCGGTCACGGTATGACCTTTCTTTTGCAGGGTGAGTGCCAGATTGTGCATGGCGGCTCCCCCTATGGCGATAAAATGGATTCTCATCGGTATATCGTTTTCTTTGGTATCACAAACATTTCGGCACTTCCAGCAAGGAGCTTACCCGGCACACCCGCTGACGATCCGCCTCCTGCGGGAGTTCCTCCCCCTGAGGCGAAAACCACACCCCTCGACAGAAACCGGCCTGTACCGCCGCCAGCACATCGTTTTGAAGGTCGTCCCCGATCATCGCGCACCGGGATGGCGGCACGCCCGCCTGCCGGGCCGCATAGAGAAATATCTCCGGCGAGGGTTTCTTGGCCTCTGCCTGCTCGGAAGTTACCATCCCACGAATGTACGGTTTTATATCCGGATTGTCCACCTTTATCGTCTGAACTTCGGAAAAACCGTTGGTCAGCAGCCAGACGGGATACCGCGCCGAGACCAGTTCGAGGGTTTGCCGGGCACCGGGGAGCAGATGCCGCTTGCGGGGGCAAAGGTCGAGATAGGTCCGGGCAAAACGCTCGGCCAGCCCGTCCTCCCGGATGGAAAACAGCGCCAAGGCCCGGTCGAAACGCCGGGTGCGCAATTCGCTCTTGGCGATCAGCCCCCGGCGGTACTCGTCCCACATCCGGTCGTTGATCACATGATAGCGTGCGATGAACTCCTGCTCCGTCAATCCGTTGCGCCCCACCAGCCCCAGCAGGTGCAGGGTCTGGGAGAGCGCCTCGGCGGAGTTGCGCTCGAAATCCCACAAAGTATGATCCAAGTCGAAGAATACGACGGAAATCCCCTCCGTAATATTTTCCCGATCGTTCTGCTGCGTAGTATCCATGTGCCGTACCGTCATTTCGTTGTCCTTCCTCCCGCAAAGCGGATTTCCGGCCCTTCGGGCCGGAGCGCCGCTCACGCGGCGCGCGCTTGGGGAGAAGCCCTTATCCCCGCTGCCCCGTCGAGCCGAAACCGCCCGCACCCCGCAAGGTATCGTCGAGCACCTCGACCGGCTCCCACTCGGCCGTCTCGCAACGCGCCACCACCAACTGGGCGATCCGGTCGCCGTCGCGAATCACGAAATCCTCGGAGGAAAGGTTGATCAGGATCACGCCCACCTCGCCCCGGTAGTCGGCATCGATGGTCCCCGGAGTATTGAGGCACGTAATCCCGTTCTTGATAGCCAAACCGCTGCGAGGGCGCACCTGCGCTTCATACCCCGCAGGCAAAGCCAGGTAAAGCCCCGTGGGGATGATGGCGCGCTCCATCGGGTGCAAAACCCGCTCCTGTTCGATATTGGCCCGCAAGTCCATGCCCGCCGAAAGCGGCGTCTGGTACGAAGGAAGGGCATGGCGCGAACGATTGATGATCTTTATTTTCATAACGCGAAGTTTTTTTTCAAGCCATTGTCTTTCGGAAGTCTTTCCGCTCAAGCAGATATACCAGTGCGCAGAAAACCAGCAGGATCGCATTTCCGATCCAAGGATTCCCCCCGCACACATACCAGGCCAGGTAGCCGCCCCCCCAAGCCAGCAGCAGGTACATCACGATCCGGCCGACCCGGTAGGGGATCGGGTAAAAATGCTGTCCGAATCCGTACGAGACCAGCATCATCGTCCCATAGGTGAGAAGGTGCGACCAGGCCGCCGCCATGTACCCGTAACGCGGCACCCCGTAAAAGATCACCGAAACGGTAACCACCGCCCCCAGGATCGAGATGTAAGCCCCCCAGCGGGTGCGGTCGGTCAGCTTGTACCACATCGAGAGGTTGTAGTAAAGCCCCAGGAACACATTGGCAAACAGGACGATGGGGACAATATCTATCCCCGAGCGGTACTGCTCGCCGATAATCAGCTGGAGCCAGGACAGGTTGGCCATCACCCCGATGTACATCGCTGCCACGGCAATGGTAAAGTAAAGCGTTACCGCCGCGTAAGTCTGACGCGCATCCCGGTCCTTGGCATGGGAAAAGAAGAAAGGCTCGACCGCCAGCCGGAACGCCTGCACGAAAAGCGTAATGAAGATCGCCAGTTTGAAGCAAGCTCCGTACACGCCCAAGGTGTATTCAGCCGTATCCTGGGGGAGGAGTTCCCGCAGGAACACCCGGTCCATCACCTCATTGACCACATAGGCCGTTCCCCCGATCAGGATGGGCCAGCCGTAGGACAACATCCGCCGCAAGAGCGCCCGGTCGATCCGGATGGAAAAACCCCACAGGTCCCTTCCCAGCAGCACCAGCACCAGGGCACTTCCCACGGCATTACCCAAAAAGACGCTTTCCACATCGATCTGCATCACCCCGTAGTAGGGCAGCACGCAGATGAGCAGCAGGTTCATCGCCGCCGTAAGGGCTATGCCCGCGAGCTTGATCACCGCATAGCGCAACGCCCGATTTTCCAAACGCAGGCGTGCAAACGGGATCACCGCATAGGTATCGAAAGCCACGATGAGCACGAAATAGAACAGACACCGCGCCTGCGTCCCGTAATCGATGGCCCCGGCTATCTGCCGGAAGAACAACAGCCCCAACACCATGGCCACCGTCGTAGTGGTGAGCAGTGCCGTAAAAGCCGTATCGCCTACCTTTTTCCTGTCGCAGGACGGATCGGTCGAGAAACGGAAAAACGCCGTTTCCATCCCATAGGTGAGCAGCACATTGAGCAGAGCCGCCCACGCGTAGAGCACATGGACGATGGCCAGGTTGTCCGGCGGGACGATCAAGCGCGTCCACAACGGTACCAACAGGTAATTGAGCAACCGGCCGAGCATCGAAGAGATGCCGTAATACGCCGTTTGACCGGTAAGACTTTTTACGATTCCCATCTTTTCCTTTCCCCGTCCTTGCCCGGACAGGATCTTTTTCACCTTACATTCCGCGTCCCCACGCCTTCCGCCAGGCACGCTTCTTACATCGTTTTACTTGAAAAACAGCAGTCCCAAGCCCGCCACCGCCACCAGGTACCACCGCATCGCCGTACGCTGCGAAGCCGTAGCCACCGCGAAAAAACGCGCGATCACCACAGAGAAAGGCACCGCGAAAAACACTACCAGATATTTGTAGCGCAGCAGTAGCACCGCGATGACAAGTGCCGTAAGCCCCATGGCCGAGATGACGAAGAAACGTTTCTTCCGAGGAATCGTTTCTCCCCAGGCAAAACGCCAATACTTCGCATACGCCCAACCCCAAGCCAGCAGCAGGCAGACGAGATAGAAATAAAACCCGTCGGCCTTGAACACCTTTTCCGCATACGGCATGGCAAACAACCGGGAGGAGAGCTCCGGGAAAAACGAATCGCCCCCCAACCATACCACCTCATAGGTTACCAGCAGGATGTACGAGGCCGCCACCCCGGCCAGCGGGATGAGCCACGTGCGAATATCGGACGGCGAAAAGACCAACACCCCCACATAGACCACCACCATGAAAGCCACCGCCGCCGGCACGAACCAACCGGCCAGCACGACAAAGAACGAGGCGAAAAACACCTTCGCCTTTTCCTCTCCGGGGTGATCCTGAATGCGCATCACGTTGTACATCGAGAGGACCACCAAGAGGTTGGCCACCAAATAATCCCGGAAAAACATCAAGGTCGGGATCCCGAGGAAAAACACCCCGCACAAGGCCGCTACCCGCCAAAGATCCCTCGGGCGTATCATGTTGGAAGCCACCAACGCCACGCAGAACACCGTGAGCACCACCAAGGCCGTATGCAGCGATGCCTGGGCAAAAGGCTGTTCCGACATGTTGCACCAAGGGACCCACCGGATGGAAAAATTGACGATACAAGCCACCCCGACCGCCAAAGCTGACAGCACCAGAAACAACAGGTGTCCTCCGGAAGGTAGCGTGGCCGTCTGTATCTCCTTTCTCATCGCCGTGGTATCCTCCGCGCTACCGGGCCAGCCAAAGTTCGGGGTCCTGCTTCTTGTCCCAGTCGAACAGGCAGAACATCATGATGGTCTTGTTTTCAAAACGGTCGGTATAGACCTTGCCCACCGTCTGCTTGGTCTCCACCCGGTCGCCCTTCTTGACCGTTACGGACTCCAGATCGCCGTACACGGTATTGTAGCGTCCGTGGTTGATGTAGACGTTGTACAGACCGTTGATCTTGTGCACCGCCGTTACCGTGCCGGCAAACACCGCCCGTGCCGAAGACCCTTGCGGGACGGAAATGGAAATGCCCGGATTGACGATCTGGACATTCAGCCCCGGATAGGTCTGGTTGCCGAAGGGGATGTACACCGTCCCGCGTTCCACCGGCCAGGGGAGACGTCCCTTGTTCTGGGCAAAATCCGAAGAAAGCTGTTGGGCCTGCGGAGTCAGTCCCGCCTCGGAAACGGACTTCGCACCGGATTTTTTCCGCTGGGCTTCCAGTTCCTTGGCCACGATCGCCTCGATCTGCTTTTGGATCTGGGCAGCGTTCTGTTTTTTGGTCTTCAGTTCGCGCTCCAGTTGGGACTTGTTCTTTTTCAAGGAATTGAGCAACCCCTGTATCTTGTTCTGATCGGCCTTCAGGGTAGCCATCTCGGCGGTCTGCTCCTTGAGCAAAGAAGCTTTCTCACTGCGCAAACGCTGGAGCTCCTCCACCGCCGCCCGCGCCTGCTCTTCTTTTTCCCGTACCTGCTGTCCCCGGCGACGAATGCCCTCGGCGTACTCCTGGATGTACTTTCCCCGACGGTAGGCCTGCAGGAAACTCTTGGACGAAAGGATGTACATCAGGCGGATACCCGACGAACGGTTCTTGGCGTAGTTGCGGCACATGGTCGCATACGAGGCCCGCAAGGTATCGAGTTCCCGGTTCAGGCGGCGGCTCTCCTCCGCTTTGTCATTGATCTGGGCATCGAGGCTGCCGATGTCCGTATTGAGGGTCGAAACCAGACGCTCGCGGATACGAACCTTCGAGCGGAGGTTTTGCAACTCCACCGTACGGGCCTTCTGACTCTTGGTATTGGCTGCGATGGCCTGGTCCAGTTTCTTTATATCGGCCTGCAACTGCTGTCGTTGCTGTTCGAGAGAGGTCTTGGAGGCCTGCTGTGCGCACACCTCGACACTTCCGCCCCAAAACACGGCCAAAAGCAACAGACAATAAGTAAAGGTCTTTTTCATTCCTTCTGTTCTTTCCCGTTAAATATCCACCCCGAGGCCTCGCAGCCATTCCCGCGCATCGTGGTAGCCGCGCGGCACCTTGAACGGAAATTCGGCCTGCATCTTTCCTCCCCCCGGAGAATAATCGATCCGCACCGCCCGCTCGGAAATCCCCATCAAGGTAAAGAGCACCGAACGTGGAAGCGCCTCCTCGCCCGAATAGACGTATTCGGCTTTCAAGCCTATCTTTCCGTCGGGTGAAACGAGCTGCTGGCTCACCAGACGATAGGTACGATCATCGACCGTCGCCGAAAACGACACCCCGCTGCGGGCATCCCGACGGGAGAACCGGAAATCCTCCCCCGGAGTCTGTCCAGGGACGAAATCGCGCACCGAAAGCGGGAAAGCCGCCCGGCCGCACAGCAGGTTTTCCACCACCGAGTAGTTCAAAGCCGAAAGCACCGGGGACAAACGGTGCAATTCCTCCCATCGCCCCTGGAACGTGGTCTTGGCCACCCGTTCGTAGTACTGCAGCGAATCGGGCGTAAACATCGCCCGGGCAAAGGTAATGCCCAGCACCGAGATATTGATCCACGTACGCCGTCCCTGCACCATCCGCAGCGTTCCGGAGACGGATTTCCCGCCGACAGTCAGCGTGATCTTCCGTTCGGTGGAATCCTGACGGAACCCCGCAGCGCGAATCCTGGAAAGGATCTCCTCCCGGTTTGGCCCCACCTGCTCCACCTTTTCCTTTTCAGGCACTTCAGCCACCTTGCGGCGCGCCGCACAACCGGCCAGCAGAAAAACCGCCAGCGCCAGCGCCGCATATTTCCAAAATGTCGTCTTCATCGCATTGCTTTGTTATTTCCGCTCCCCGGCCGGTTGCTCAGCCGCCCGTTTGGCCTGGTAGCGCTCCCGCGCTTGAGTGGCCCGCGCATCGCCCGAGGCCTCCAAAATCCGATAATAATGCTCCAAAACCTCGGCCGAAGGGTCATCATCGAGCGACAATGCGCGTTCGATCACCCGCAAGGCAGCCGGATAGTCGCCCTGCAGATACAGGATCCACGCATACGAATCCATAAACGCAGGCTCGTCCCTTTGCAAAGCCAAGGCCCGCTCCAGCATGGCGCGCGCCCGGGGCAAATCCTTTCCCCGGCAAGCCATGAAATATCCGTAGTTATTCAGTGCACCGGCATTGTCCGGATCGATGGCCAGCACCAGTTCGAAGTTTTCTGCGCTGCGGGCATAGTCTCCCGCCTGTTCGTACACCGAGCCCAACAGAGAGCAGGTCTCCACGTAGAGCTGCACCACCCCTCCCCGAGCCAGTTGTTTTCCTCGCTCCAAAGCAGCGATCGCCTGATCCGTCTGCCCCAACGAGTGCGCCGAAAACCCGTACAGGTAATACACCTCGGGATCCTCGCCGATGCTGTCCAACACCATGCGGGCATCGTGGAAAAGCGTCTCGAGATCGTTGTCCCGGGCTTCGGCATACAGGAGCTGGAGTACCGCCGCACGGTCGCTGAAGCCTCCGCGGACAGCCTTTTCGAGCAACTCCCGACCCCGCTTCTCATCGCCTCGGGAATAGTAGTACTCGCTGCCGTATGCATACGCCATCGGGTCGTCCGTCGAGGCAATAATCTTTCCGAGAGCCTGTTCGAAGGCCGGAGCGTATTCCGGTTTCTGAGTAGCGATCTTGGAAGTCATATCGAGTACCTTCAAGCGGTTCTGCGCATCGAACGACGTATCGGAGGCTACTACCGACAAAGCCTCGAACATCCGGGGATAGTCCCCCCGGTCGTGGTAATGCGAGAGAAGCGTATAGGCCACGTAACCATCCTCGGGATGGCGGCGAAAGAAATCCTCGAGATAATCCCACGAGCCTTTCTCGTCGCCGGTAGCCGAGAGGATCATCGCCTTCTCGACAGCATAGCGGGCATTGTCCGGAGAAATCTTTTGCAAGGCCTTGAGCTGTTCCGCCGCGCCCTTGTAGTCACCCGAATGGAGGTAGATATCCTTTCGGTACTCCCGCGTGGCGACGCTGCGCCCATGGCGCTGCTCGTACGTTCCGAGTGCCAAAAGAGCCTTGTCCCACGATTCGGTATAGGCGTAGGCGTCGAGCAGTTCGCCCAAGGTGGTATCGTCGCGGCTGTAACGTCGTTCCAGCACCGCCTGCACCGCCTCGGGTTTGCGGTATTTCATGGCCAGGTACAGCAGGTATTCCTCGTACCAAAGGTTTTCCGGCGCCAGGGCAAATGCCTTGCGGGCGTAGTACACCGCCTGGGTATCGTCGTCCAAACGGGCATATACGGTCGAGAGCTGGTAGTACGGCACCGGGTCCTTGGGCTGCATCTGGATGCACTGCTTCAGGTTGTAGATGGCCGAGGGGTAACTGTCGTCGGCGATCTTCCGCATGGCCTGCGAAAGGGTCGACCGGTAAAGGCTGTCGGAAGAGGTTTGGGCCTGCGCCCCGAAAGACAACGAGAGGAAAACGAGGATCGCTATTCCGGGGATAAGAGCCGCTGTTCTGTTCTTCATTCGTTCCACTTTTTGTCCCATGATTCGTCTATTTTACAAAGGTAAACATCTCACGGGGGTTTTATAATTTATTTAGTAGATTTTTTAGAGCAAATTTTGCTATTTTTGCGCTTCACAAGTGTGAAAAAGGTCATAAACATATCAAAAACAAAGAAAAAACATGGGACTTTTCAACTCTTCGAACCCTGCCCTGAACGAAAACACCCTGCGTGAGGTTACCGCCGTCTACGGCACGGAAGCCATGACCCTGAACGGGACCATCTGGAAGACCGTCCTGGGAGTAGCACTGACATTCGCCGGAGGACTTTACGCCGTATATGCCACCCTGCAAAACCCCGCTTCGATACAGGCACTGCTTTGGGTGGGGCTGATCGGCGGACTGATCGCCGCCATCGTAACGATCGTCAAACCGACCATCGCTCGCTTTACCATGCCCCTCTACGCCGTGTTGGAAGGACTGGTACTGGGTAGCGCCTCATTGGCCATCCCCGCGTATTTCGGCGCACCGATGGCCGTCGTGGGACAAGCCATTCTGGCTACCGTCGCCACGTTCTTCATCATGCTCATCCTCTACCGCAGCGGCGTGATCAAAGTAACCCAGAAATTCGTCGGAGTGGTAACGGCCGCCACCATTGGCATCGCCGCCGTATACCTCATCCTGTTCATCATGAGCCTTTTCGGAAGCGGCACCAATTTCCTGATGGGCACCTCGGCCCTTTCCATCGGCGTTACGGCCTTCGCCGCACTGATAGCCGCCCTGAACCTGGCCATGGACTTCGAACTGGTCAACCAGCTGCAACAGCGCGCTGCCCCGAAATACATGGAGTGGTACTGCGCCTTCAGCATCCTGGTTACCTTGGTGTGGTTGTATCTGGAACTGCTCCGCCTGTTGGCCAAAGTCTCCAGCAACCGGGGTTGATCGCTCCCAAAGCACTGAAGAGAGAAAAAGCCGTGCGGCAAAGTTTTGCCGCACGGCTTTTTCTCTCTTCAGTGTCCCCCCTCCCCCGGTTTACTTGCCGTACAATGCGTGCAGATCCACTCCGCCTTTCTCCTTCAGCATACGGAACATGGTGGAGAACACCGGAGCCGTCGGATCGGTAAAATCGAGTCCTCCTCCGTTTTCCTCTTTCGCATCGTAGATCACGATACTCGTTATATCGTAGTTTTCAAACAAGTCGAGAAAATACCTCGCCGGCTTTGCCCCCGACGAAGACAAACTGGTACACTTTCCGACAGGACAAACCATGGAGATTCCCCATCTCCCATCTTCCGCCTGGTACGCACCCAACGACCCGTTCAAAAACCTCGCATGGATCGATTCTCCGTTTGAGAAGGCAATGTCCAAGTTTACGTAGTCGAACGAATTGTCGTACAACTCACGCATACCCTCCGTATCCCCTTCCAAAGAGATAGAAAACATCAACGGATCCGATCCTTCGGAAGAAAAGAAAGAATCCTCTCCCGCATAGGATATGGTAAACGAGTAACCCAATCCGGTGCTGAAATAAAACATGGGGGAACTTACGGACTTCGACCCAAACATATCGAGGTACTCGTAACCTTCCTCATCGTTCTTGGCTTCCAATGAGCAAGTACACATCAGACCCAAGAATAACAAGATACAGTAAGACAAACGTTTCATAACAGGAATTTTAACAAGTTAGACTTTTCAGAAAAACTTTCTTTCGCGATGAAAGCCTCTCAAAGATACGGCAAAAATATCGCGCGGAGTATGGCTTCCTGTCGTTTTTCATTTCTGAAAAATCACAACAACACTTTTGTTTACAGCGCAAAAACCTCTGCCCGCTCTTGGGGAAAAGAGAAACCTCCGACAATGACCACAACCTACCAGAGCGAGCAAGCGGCAAGCGGACGGGGCTTTCGCCCCGCCCGCTTGCCGCTTGCTCGCTCTGGAAAAAAAGCCGTTATCCCAAACGGTCGATGATCTGCGCCAAGCGCTCGGCGATCTCCGGAATAGCGCCCACGCCGTTCACCCCATGGTATTTCCCCTGTGCAGAATAGAAATCCTTGAGGATATTGGTCTTGGCGTAGTACTCCGCGATCCGCGCCCGGATCACCGACTCGTCGGCATCGTCGGCTCGGCCAGAAACCTTTCCGCGCTCCAGCAAGCGTTTTACCAGGATCTCGTCCTCGACCTCGAGCGCCAGCATAGCGCTGACCTCCATGCCTTTTTCCTTCAGGAAGACATCCAGCGCCTCACCCTGAGCCTGCGTACGGGGAAATCCGTCGAAGATAAATCCCTTGGCCTGCGCATTCTTTTCCACCACATCCTTGAGCATGGCGATGGTTACCTCATCGGGTACCAAATGACCTTGCTTGATGTAGGACTCGGCCAACTTGCCCAGCTCCGTCCCGTTCTTGATGTTCTCGCGGAACACATCACCGGTAGAGATGTGTACCAGTCCGTATTTCTCTTTCAGGAACTCTGCCTGAGTCCCTTTTCCCGCCCCCGGAGGGCCGAAAAGCACGATGTTGATCATGTTGTCGATCGTTGGTTTTGTTGTGTTATTCCTTTAATTGGTAGATATGCGGCAGATTCCGGCCCAAGCCGTTATAATCCAGCCCGTATCCTACGATAAACTTGTTCTCGACGTCCATCCCCCGATAATGGATCGGAAGATCTTTCTTGTACGAATCGGGCTTGAAGAACAGGGTAGCGATGCGAAAATCCTTCACCCCGCTCTCGCGGAACAATTCGTAAAGCCGCTCGATCGTGTTGCCCGTATCGACGATATCCTCCAGCACCACCACCGTGCGCCCCGAAAAGTCTTCGTTCACCCCCAGGAGCGTCTGGACGTGTCCCGTCGTGGAGGTTCCCCGGTAGGAAGCCATCTTGACAAACGACAATTCGCAGTTGTACGGATAGTGCCGCACGAAGTCCGACATGAAAAGGAAAGCCCCGTTGAGCACCCCGACAAAAATCGGGCAAGCCTCCTCGCCCAGATCGTGCGCCACGTGGTCCACCAAGTCGAGTACCGTCGCCTCGATCCGCTTTTTGGGAATATACACCTCGAACGTCTTGTCGTAGAGGGTTACGTCGGGGATCATCTTTCGTCCGTTCATCTTCTGTCTATCTTGGCAAAATATGGATCATTCGACCGTCAAAAGGAAATAGTTCTTCCGCCCGCGCTGCAGCACCAGGTAGCGGCCGCGCAGCAAATCCCCGGACGTAATCAAGCGCTCGGCGCCCACCTTCTCCTTGTTGACCGAAAGGGAGTTTTCCTTCAAGGCCCGCCGCGCCTCGGAGAGCGAAGGCAGGAATCCCGCCTTGACCGCCAGCGAAGCCACGTCCATCCCCTGGCCCAGTTCGCCCAAGGGAAGCGTCCCGGAAGGCACCCCTTCGAAGACCGCCAGCAGGTCGCCTTCGGACAAACGCAACAGGCTGTCCCGCGTAGCCTGACCGAAAAGGATCTCCGAAGCCTCGAGCGCCGTCTGGTAATCCTCGCGGCTGTGCACCATCACCGTTACCTCCTCGGCCAAACGCTTTTGGAGCAGGCGCAGGTGCGGTGCCTGGGCGTGCTGCTCGATGAGCCCCTCGATGGTCTCCCGATCCAGCAGGGTGAATATCTTGATGTAGCGGACCGCATCCTCGTCCGACACGTTGAGCCAGAACTGGTAAAAACGATAGGGGGACGTACGCGCCGGATCAAGCCAAATGTTGCCACTTTCGGTCTTGCCGAACTTGCGCCCGTCCGCCTTGGTGATCAGCGGGCAAGTCAATCCGTACGCCTCGCCGCCCGTCTTGCGGCGGATAAGTTCCGTACCGGTCGTGATATTGCCCCACTGGTCGCTGCCGCCCATCTGCAAGCGGCACCCTTTGGTCTGGTACAGGTGCAGGAAGTCGTAGCCCTGGAGCAACTGGTACGTGAACTCGGTAAACGACAAGCCGTCGTTGGCCGTGCCGTTCAGACGCGACTTGACCGAATCCTTGGCCATCATGTAGTTCACCGTGATGTGCTTGCCCACCTCGCGCGCAAAGTCGAGGAAGGAGAAGTCCTTCATCCAGTCGTAGTTGTTCACCATCTCGGCTGCGTTGGGCGCATCGGAATCGAAATCCAGAAAATGCGACAACTGCGCCTTGATCGCCTCCTGATTGTGCCGGAGGGTATCCTCGTCCAGCAGGTTGCGCTCGTTGGATTTTCCCGAGGGGTCGCCGATCATTCCGGTCGCCCCGCCCACCAGCATCAACGGCTTATGCCCGCAACTCTGCAGGTGCTTGAGCATCATCACCGACACCAGGTGTCCGATATGGAGCGAATCGGCCGTCGGGTCGGTACCCACGTAGGCCGTTACCATTCCTTCTGCGAACAAATTTTCCACTCCCGGCATCGCCGTATGCATCATCCCGCGCCAGGAGAGTTCTTCCAAAAAATCCTTTTTGTTTTCCGCCATCGAATGTTCTCGAATGTTTTATTGTTTTTTCGAATTGCTTGCAAAAATACTAAAAGGCGAGCGCAGCGACAAGGAGGAAGCGAAGTTTTCGGACCGGGGGCTGCCGAGCCGCAGCCTGTTCTATCCACCTCCACTTTTCCCCCCGCAAACGCCCCTGCGGAAAAGTCAGCGGACCCGATACCGCGCCGTATCCTCCGCCACCGCCTTGTACAAGAGAGCCTTTACCCGCTCCTCGATCGCTTTGTCCACCTGCGGGTCGGAAGCTACCCGGAACGTTATGCTGCGGTATCCCCCCAAGGCCACGATGCTTTTTTCCGTCTTCACAAAGTCTTCAATGCGGCGCACCGGCGCGTAGCAACCGTTGAGCAGCAACGCATAACCCCGATCCCGATACCGGCGGTCCACCGCCGCATCGGACGGTGCCAGATAGACAAAGGCCATATCCTGCGTGCGTTGCAAACGCATCCGGGGAGTCTGCGGAACACCTTCGGCCCGCTGGACATTGAGGGTCGTCTCGCGCATCACCGTGGCCGCCATCAGGAACAACAGGAACATGAACACCACCACCGGCACACTGGCAGTCGATTGGCGGGCGAGCGCCCCATCCCTTTTCTTTGTAAAACTCAATCGCATCGCTTCGAGGAGATTCAACGGGACAAATGTAACGTTTTGCCAGCAATTTCCGAAATGACGACCCCCGGCTCCTTTCCGCCTGCAAGAGCGAAGAAGGCACTTTGTGGGAACGTCGGACGAATTTATGTTTTTTACGCAAGAAAATTCACATATAAGTGTTAAAAACGAGTTTTTACAAAAGATTATTTAATTAATTTGCGCCTTTCACCCAAAAATCAACAACACCCCTCCCCTATTTTTCAACATTTATTACCATGATCGTCGCCTATCTGAGAGTCAGCACCAGCAAACAAAACCTGTCCAACCAACAGGACGAAATCCGCCGTTTCGCACAAAACAGAAACCTATCCATCGACCGTTGGGTAACGGAAGTGGTCAGCGGGAAGAAAAACAAAAAGGAACGCAAACTCGGCATCATGCTGAAAAGGCTCAAAGGAGGCGATACACTCATCGTCACCGAACTCTCCCGCCTGAGCCGCACCCTGACCGACATCATGGCCATCATGGGACATTGCCTGGAAAAAAACATCACTCTGTACAGCACCAAGGACGGCTACGCTTTCGACAACAGCATCAACAGCAAAGTCCTGTGCTTTGCTTTCGGGCTGGTGGCTGAGATCGAACGCAACCTGATCTCCCTGCGCACCAAAGAAGCCTTGGCGCTGCGACGCTCCGAAGGCGTGATCCTAGGAAGGCGCAAGGGCAGCTACACCAAACTCCGCATCTTGATGGACCATCGAAACGATATCGTACAAATGCTCCGGGAGGGACATTCCATCGCCTCCCTCTGCCGGCATTACCACGTTTCGCGCGATACGTTCAACAACCTGAAAAAACGATACCCCTCGGTATCGGAAGCCTGGAATGAAAGCCGCCACCACAGACGCACACTCCGACTGGCAAAAACCAGCCTCGACACCCCCGCCGAAATAGCAACCGAACAATCCTCTGAAAAGCAACTCTCTGCAAACTTCCGGTAGGACTCCCACACCCTCCCGATTGCATCACCGAACGAGTCTCCGTCCGGCCGTTTTTGCCATTCTTTCGCCGAAATACCCGCTTATTGCGGAGACAAAACCGGATTCTGGGCCTTCTGCGGATGGAACAGCAAGGCAAACAGCACGCCTACCACCAGCGAATACCCGGCGAAGACAAACCACGCGTCGGGCCAACCGACCATATCGACCACTTTCCCGGCCGCATACGACCCAAAGAAAGCCCCGAAGCCATTGGTCATGATCATGAACACTCCCTGCGCACTCGAACGGATCGTGGACGAAGTCTGCTGGTTGACGTACAGCGAACCCGATATGTTGAAAAAGTCGAAAGCTACACCATAGACAATCATCGAGAGGATGAGCATCCATACTCCGCCACCCGGGTTGCCCGTCCCCAACAGGCCGAAGCGCAACACCCAGGCTATCATGCTGATCAGCATCACGGTCTTGATCCCGAAACGCTTGAGGAAGAACGGGATCAACAGGATGCACAAGGTCTCGGAAGCCTGCGAAAGCGAGATCAGGATATTGGCGTGTTCCACCCCGAAGGTACCCTGGTAAGCCGGATCGGCCCCGAAGAAATTGGTCAGATAATCGTTGGCAAAGGCATTGGTGATCTGCAAAGATACCCCCAGGAGCATCGAAAAGAGGAAAAATATCGCCATCCTCCGCTCACGGAACAGCGTAAAGGCCCGCAAGCCCATCGCATCCACCCAGCCCTTCTTCTCCGGCGTGCGGTTCACCGGGCAATGCGGCAGGGTAAAGGCATACAGGCCGAGTACGATCCCGATAGCCCCCGAAAAATACAACTGCCCCGCCGTACGCGCCAGCCCGAGCAGATCGACCAGGATCATCGCACAGATAAAACCCACGGTGCCCCACACGCGGATCGGAGGGAAATGCCGCACGGTATCCAGCCCGGCCTTCTCCAGCGAGTAGTACGCCACCGAATTGGACAGCGAAATAGTCGGCATGTAGAACATCACACTGGCCAGCATCGACGCGTAGAGCCACACGTACTCCTGTTGGCGGGCTGCCACCATCATCAGTGCAGCAGCGACCAAATGACACACTCCCAGCAGTTTCTGCGCCGGCACCCACCGGTCGGCAATAATACCCATCAGCGCAGGCATGAACAGGGAGGCGATCCCCATCGTGGCAAAGAAGCTGCCGATTTCCACACCACTGTAATGCAACCCTCCGCCCAGGTACGCCCCGAGCGATATGAGCCATGCTCCCCACACGCCATACTGCAGGAAGTTCATGGCGATCAACCGAAATTTCACACTCATTTTACCTGTCGTTTTTTCGTTCGAAAAAGAAAGTACACGCTCCCTCACGAGACGTTTCCTCCGCCCCAAAGATAACGAAGTTTTCACGGAAAAAAGCAGGAAAACCTCCCCCGAACAGACAATAAAATTTTCACCCCTCCCCCGGGACATTCCCCGGGAAATTCCCATCTTTGTCTGCGGACTCAACCTTGTCCGAAAAAAAGAAAAAACCAACGACCGTACCATGAAAACACAACAACTCTCCCTGCGCCTGTCCATCTTCTCCCTTCTGTGGCTCTGCGTTTGGACAAACGCCTGGGCGCAAGCCGACCCGCCCATGATGAAGATCATCTCCTACAACATCCTGGAAGGCATGAAGGACGACACCACCGCCAACAAGCAAGTCTTCGCCGCATGGGTTCGCCAACAGGACCCGGACATCCTCGCCCTTCAGGAGACCAACGGCTTCACCCAAGAATCGCTGCAAACCCTGGCCGAGAGTTACGGACATCCCTACGCCATCCTGTGCAAGGAACCGGGCTACCCACCGGCCATCACCTCCAAATACCCCATCGTAAACGTACGCCGGGTAACGGACAACATGACCCATGGCTTCGTCATGGCCGACATAGGCGGCTACCACGTCATCTCGATCCACCTCAACCCCCACTCGCGGGCCAAACGGATGAAAGAAGCCGAAATCCTGCTCCACACCCTGGCCACGCAGGACGACCCGACCAAGTGGATCATCATGGGCGACTTCAACTCCTTCTCCCCGTACGACTCGCTGCACTACGCCGACGGCCAATACGCCCGGCTCCAGATACAGCGCCGGGTAAAAAGCCCCCACCTGCAAAACCTCAACAACGACCGTGCCGACTTCAGCGTGCAGAGCCGCATCCTGGAAAGCGGTCTGGTGGATGTTTCGCATCTGATGCACAAGGACTACCAGTCCACCTTCCCCACCGTACGCTACACCGGTAAGAACTCCCTGCACCACCGCTACGACTACATCTTCGTCAGCAAAGACCTCAAGGGAAAAGTTCGGGACCAGCAGATCCTGCGGGACGAGTTCACCGACCAGCACTCCGACCACTACCCGAACGTCTTCTACGTACCGCGCCTGGAGGAGGTTCCCCGCTGGTAGTCTCCCATCCGCCCGGGATCAGACAGCCCAGCCCACATTCACAGGCCCAAAGAAAGAAAAGAGGGGTTCGAGCCGATGGCTCGAACCCCTCTTTCAGTTTTACCGGATACCCCAAACTCCCTGCGCCCGCACACAACCCCTCAATCTTTTCTCAATCTTTTCTCAATCTTCCTTCCGCCGCTCTTCTTCCTGCGGCGGGACATCCCCACCGTCCTGCGGAAGGGACGAACGACGGGAAGGCATACGCCTGTTCCTGCGCAGGGCCTCGGCAATGATCCACTGAAGCTGACCGTTTACCGAACGGAACTCGTCTGCCGCCCACTTCTCCAGCGCCTCCATCGTCGCACTGTCCACGCGCAGCACGAAACTCTTGTTCTTCTTCTTTTCTTCCGCCACGTTGTCTCCTCCCGTTTACCGGCGCAGCGCCTTGGGACGACGTTTGCGCCCGCCGATGAATTTCCACAACAAAAGCACCGCAAAGGTCACCACCAGTGCCGTATCGAGCGTCGTATTCCCCCGCTCGCCCCGCGCAAAGTACAGCACAATCCCCGCCACCGACAGCAACGTTACGACCAGGGTCAGCCCCACGAACACGCCTCGGTATATCCGTACCGCGAGCGGACGGGCCGCCCAAACGCGCCGCTTGCCCGCATCGAACAACGAACCCGGCAGTCCCCGACACACCTGCGCCACCTGTTCCCGCTGCCGCCACAGCCCGATCGACAAGCCCAAAGCCCAGATCGCTACCACAGCTACCACCACCCATACCGAAGGAGTACCCATCCGCCGGATGATCATGTACCCCGCTACCGCCAAAAAAGCGAGATTTGCTCCGATTTTTCTCCACATACCTTTTATCCCGTTACTGTTACACCCATTCTTGTCCTGCGCCATACCACGCCCCTCGCGTGCGCCCCAGCACCGTCCACAAGGCACACTCCACTGCCTGCACCGCCGAAGCCTCGCCCGTCTGCAAGGCCAACGCCTGGCCATACACCCGGTAGCATGCATAGCCCAAAGCCACGACGAACAACACTCCGGCCACCGTGCAGCGGCTTTTCATCTGCAGATACCGCGTCTCGACCCACGAAGGATCCATTCCCCGCTTCCGCATCCACTCTGCCTGTCCCCGGAGGAACAACCACGCCCACAGGACATACAACAGACTTTCGGCCACCCAGACAAAACCTGCCATGACGGCCAACACCTCCTCGGGCCGGTGGGTAAAGAGCGAAGCCACCCTTACCCCTGCCCGTCCCGCCAGCGCGGCTACCAACCCCATCGCCACCAGGCCCCCTATCAGGAAACCGGCGGTACGCTTCCACGACACTCCCTCCATGACCGTCCCGTCTGTCCGCCTGGCACAATTATTGATGGAGCGTACCGGCATTGACCACCGGCTGAGCCGATTCGTCGGCGCAGAGCACCACCAACAGGTTGGAGACCATCGCCGCTTTCTTGTCCTCGTCCAGTTCGACGACGTTTTCCTCCTTCAAACGCTCGAGTGCCATGTGCACCATATCTACCGCGCCTTCCACGATCTTGTGCCGGGCGGAAAGGATGGCATCGGCCTGCTGACGGCGCAGCATCACCGCGGCGATCTCCGGAGCATAGGCCAGGTGCGAGATCCGGGCTTCGATCACTTCGATTCCGGCCAGTTCCAGGCTTTCGGAAATGGCCGCCTCGAGGCGTTTCTGCACCACGTCGCCCGACGAACGAAGGGTTACCTCGTCGTGGTTTTCCACATTGTCGTAGGCATACTCCCCGGCAATGCGCCGCAGCGCGGCATCGGCCTGGATCTTGACGAAATTCTCGTAGGTTTTCATCCGGGCGGCCGACGTATTGGCCACCGTCGAACTCGAGGCAGCATTGGCCTCGTTGTCGATATTGAACATCACCTTATAAGTATCGCGCACCTTCCACACCATTACCAGACCGATCATGATGGGGTTGCCCACCTTGTCGTTCACCTTGATGGGAGCCGCATCGAGGTTGCGCGCCTTCAGCGGGATCTTGTTGGTGCTGTTGAAGGGATTGAGCCAGAAAAATCCATTGCGGGTAAAGGTGCCTTCGTACTTGCCGAAGAACATCACCACCCGCGCCTCGTTGGGTTCGACCTTGATAAATCCGCACAGCAGGATCAGCGCAGCCAAGATCAACACCAACCCGCCGACGATCCCTGCCGCCTCGTGCACCGGCAGCAGCGCCGCAAACGACCAAGCGGACGCCCCGCACAGCAAAAAGAATACGAACAGCATCAAAAAGCCCGACAAGGCCATTCCTTTGAATTCCCTTTCCTTGGTTTCCGTTTCCATGTTTTTCGTCAGATTAGTTGTTAGCGATATGATATTATTTTGATATCACAAATATAAATCACCTCACTCCTCAACGCAAGGGCGGAGAAAAATTTTTGCTCTCTTTTTCGCATTTCCCTCCCCAACTCCGCACAAACTGCACAAACCGAACTTTTTTCCGACATATCCTGAGAAAATCTCAACCAAAATCACAAAATCACCGCGAAAATTACCCGATTCACCTGCTTTCTTTCAAGAATTTTTCGGATATTTGTAACTTCATTTTCGAAGGAAACACTAATTAAAACGTTACGCATAATGCGAAAGATCAACTTCAGCGCCGGGCCGTCCGTACTGCCCGACGAAGTGTTCGAGCAGATGGCCGCCGCCATGACGGATTTCGAAGGTTCGGGTCTGTCGATCGCGGAAATATCCCATCGCAGCAAAGAGTTTACCGCCGTAATGGAAGAAGGCGAAAGTCTGGTTCGCGAACTGCTGTCGGTTCCTGACGATTATTCCGTGCTGTTCCTTCAGGGAGGAGCCAGCCTCCAGTTCCTGATGGTTCCGATGAACCTGATGAAAACCGACGGGTATGCCGCTTACCTGGATTCGGGCACCTGGGCTTCGAAGGCCCTCAAAGAAGCCTCCGGTATCGGCCGGACCGTCTGTGTGGCTTCGTCCAAAGAAAGCAACTACACCTATGTTCCGAAGGACTACACCATCCCTTCGGACGCCGATTACTTCCACTGCACGTCCAACAACACGATCTTCGGCACCCAGATGAAGTCGTTCCCACAGAGCCCCGTGCCGATGGCCTGCGACATGTCTTCGGATATCTTCTCCCGTCGGATCGACGTTTCGCGCTTCGGCCTGATCTACGCCGGCGCCCAAAAGAACGTAGGCCCCGCCGGAGCCACCCTGGTGATCGTGCGCAACGACCTGCTTGGAAAAACGGGACGCTACCTGCCCTCGATGCTGGACTACCAGCTCCAGATCAAAAACAAGAGCATGTACAACACACCCTGCACTATGGCCATCTACATGGCGGTGCTCAACCTGCGTTACCTCAAAAAACACGGAGGCGTAGCTGCTGCCGAAAAGTACAACGAGGAAAAAGCCGCCATGCTTTACGCCGAAATCGACCGCAACCCGCTGTTCCGGGGCGTAGCCGAAAAAGCCGACCGCTCGCTGATGAACGTCACCTTCGTATTGAACGATCCTGAAAAATACGAAAAACCGTTTGCCGACCTTTGCGCCCAGGCCAACATCTCTTCGGTAAAAGGACACCGCTCGGTAGGCGGATACCGCGCCTCGATCTACAACGCGATGACCAAAGAGAAGATTCAGGTACTTATCGACACGATGCAAAAACTGGAAACATTATGAAAGTATTAGCCAACGACGGATTGTCCAAAGCCGGCGTACAACGCCTCGAAGCTGCCGGACACACCGTCATCACAGATACCGTAGCGCAGGAAGACCTCGCCAAATACATCAACGACAACGACATCGTGGCACTCATCGTGCGCTCGGCCACGAAAGTCCGCAAGGACGTGATCGATGCCTGCCCGAACCTGAAAATCATCGCCCGTGCCGGCGTAGGCATGGACAACATCGACGTGGCTTATGCCCAGAGCGTGGGACGCACGGTGCTCAACACCCCGAACGCCTCGTCGGTATCGGTAGCCGAACTGGCTCTGGGACACATGATCTCGGTAGCCCGCTCGCTCAACTGCGCCAACCAACAGATGCCGCTCGAAGGCGAGACCCACTTTGCCGAGCTGAAAAAGCAGTATTCCAAAGGGCGGGAACTGGCCGGAAAGACCCTGGGTATCATCGGCTTCGGCCGTATCGGACAGCGTCTGGCCATGAATGCCATCGGCATCGGGATGAAGGTCATCTTCCACGATCCGTTCATCACCGAACCGAAAACCCTCGAACTGAAATTCTTCGACGGACAGACCGTAAAATTCACCCTGGCCCCCAGTTCGCTGGACGAAGTACTGTCGCAGTCGGATTTTCTCTCCCTGCACGTACCTTCGCAAGCCAAGCCGCTGATCGGAAAAGCCGAGATCGAAAAGATGAAAGCGGGTGCGATCATCGTCAATGCGGCCCGCGGTGGCGTGGTGGACGAAGCAGCACTGGTCGAGGCGATCGAAAACGGGAAACTGTGCGGCGCAGGTCTCGATGTGTTCCAAACGGAACCGACTCCGCCCGTTGCCCTGCTGATGAACAAGGCGATTTCGCTCTCCCCGCACATCGGTGCTTCGACGACCGACGCGCAGAACAAGATCGGTACGGAAATAGCCGAAAACGTGATCAAGGCGCTGGCAGAATAAACTGCGGATATCCCCAAACACCGATGCGGGCTCAAAACTTTGAGCCCGCATTTTTTGTCTCGACAAAAAATGAAGGGCGGTGCTTTAGCGCCGCCCTTCATCGGTGCCTGGGGACATCCGCTACAACGACCGGATAAAGGCCGCGAGTTCCTCCTCGGACTCGGTATCGACCACCCGATCCTCTCCGTAATCGACCGAAGGCATATCTGCGAGCATCAACTGCACATTGACCCAGGAAATTCCCCACAACAGGTAATCCCTCTGCCAATGGAAGTGGGAACACACAGCACCCTCCATCCCCCACGGACTGCGCAGACCGCGAATGCGCGGCCTCACTCTATCGGACGCTCGCCCCGCGTATCGAGCAGGCCGGTTCCCTTTATCAATCTGATAGAGTTTATAAAATCCGCAGTACCGCTTACCGACAACACCGTTACCACCAACTTCAAAAGCTGCGCCGCCGTCAGCTGCCACAAAAGATAGCGCGCATACATCCCGGCAAAAAGACGTATCTTCCACCGCGTCCCAAGCACCGCGAACGCCACCGCCCGCGCCATCGGACGCATCTGCGAACACACCAACTCGAAACTGTACCCCAGCGGATCGGCCTCCACCCGGCGCTCATCGATTTCCATCTGCGCAAATTCACCCGAAACCGCATACAATACCCCCAAAGTAGGTGGATCCACCCGCATCCGCACCTTCGGCCGCAGCCGCCGCCACCAACCCCGACGTTCCGCCTCGAACACCACGCCCCGCTCCAACAGAGCCTCCACCGCCCGGCGGCGCAAAGCCCCCTCACTACACTCTTCCCTCTCTTTTTCTTCCTCCATTTTCGTATTCTTTTTCTCAAAAATACGAAAAAATTATCTAAAAAGAAATAGTAAACTTAAAAAAATCATCTCACTCCCCTCCATGCTCGAAGAAACTGAAATGCACCGTCCCATAGCGCCGCATCTGCGTAAAGCCCTCCATATCGGACAGATCGACACTCTTGGGATGCTCCACCACCAGGATACCCTCCTCGGCCAGCAGCCCGCACGAGAAGACCGCCTCTACCAACGCCCGGTACTGCTGCGGCGGCAGGTCGTACGGCGGATCGGCAAACACCACATCACAAGGCTCCTGCGGCCGCGCGAGAAAACGGAACACATCGCACGGGATCACCCGGATCACCTCGGAGAAGCCCAACAGATCGGCCGTAGCCCCGATGTACTTCACGCACCCCCGGTCGCGATCCACCGACCGCACCGACTCCGCCCCCCGCGAAGCAAACTCGTAGGAAATATTGCCCGTACCGGCAAACAGATCGGTTACCGTCAGCCCCTCCATATCGAACTCGTTCGAGAGGATATTGAACAGTGCCTCCTTGGCCACATCCGTAGTCGGCCGCACCGGCAACGACGCCGGAGCCACCAGAAAACGCCCTTTCCAACGACCCGAAATGATTCTCATAGCTGCGCGTTCAATACATTGTACCAATCGTAATACGCCACAAAATCCAACGCCGGAGAATAGTTCTCCTCCCCGCCCAACCGCCGGGCAAAACGATACCGTCCCGGGTACCGCTCCAACTGCCGGCGTAACTGCAGGAACACCTGCGGCGAACCGTAAAACACAAAATCCGCCTCCGTCTCCCGGGTCTGCGTCCGCTCGGCCACCAGCAGCAGGTAGTACATCACCTGCTCCACTCCCCGGCAACGGAACACATTGACCAGCACCGGATCGTCCGCCTCCAGCACCACCGCCTGGACAAAGCCCGGCGCCACGTTCAGATGCACGCTGCGGCCCGGCGAAGCATTGCTGCGCGCCAAAGCCAGGAATACTTCCGCGCTATGGTGCTGTTCCACCCGGGCAGCCCGGGAAGAAAAATACTCTCCCAACCCCGTCTGCTCAGGGAAAAGATACACCGCATCGCCCACCTGCCGGGCACACACCGGTCTATCGGGCATCTCCCCCAAGGCAAAAGCTAACAGATCGGCCTTTTTCTCCGGATCGAAGAAAGCGCGCGGCACTACCGTAAAACGGTCGTCCAACCGGATCACATCCACCCGCTCCCAGGTGAGCCCCGAGAAAGGAGCCGTCGTTTCAAAAAAGCGCACTACCCGTTCCAACGAACGAACCTCCGAAGCCGGATACGCCAACTCGAGTCCTCCGGCCGCCAAACGCGCCCCCGAAGCATCCCGTACGGAGAAACAAAACCCCGCCTCACCCCCTTCCAATACCAGATGGCAAGGCGCAAGCGGCTCTTCGAGCCGCTTGTCCGCATAGTACAGTCCGTCCGTATCCGTTGTTTTCACCTTTCGAAGTCCGAAAGGACAAAACTACAATTTTTTTGCCGCTCCCGCCAAATCCCCTCCGCGCAAAATCGGCCGCTTGCCCATCTTCTCCCAGCACGCCCCTACAGCCCAAAAAGACCCCTTACACACCGTTTCCAAGACATCTTCCCGCCATTTTCGCGGCGAGTAACTCTACATCCCTCCTTTTCTTTCCCTCACCCCGGAAAAAAACAGCAGGCGCCTCGGCAGCGCGCGAAAAGAAAACTTCGTTTTCTCCTCGTCGCTGCGCTCGGCTTTCACTACCTTTGCACAAAACCCCTGTCGATGGCCGATTCTGTTCTTTTCCAACGCATCCTCACCCACTTCCCCTACGAGCCCTCCCCGGAGCAACGCTCGGCCATGGAAGCCTTGGCCGAGTTCCTGAATCCCGACAGCCGTCAACGGGTCTTCATCCTGCGCGGATATGCCGGAACAGGCAAAACAAGCCTGGTCGCCGCATTGGTACGCGCCCTGCACGACGCCGGACGCGAAGCTTTCCTGATGGCTCCCACCGGACGTGCAGCCAAGGTGATGGCCGGCTACTCCGGCACCGCCGCCCGCACCATCCACAAACAGATCTACGCCGTCGTCCCCCGCAGCGGAGGCGGGATGAGTTTTGTCCTGCGTCCCAACAAATCCAAAAACGCCGTATTTCTGGTCGACGAGGCCTCGATGCTCACCGACCGGACGGGAGATTCGCTCACCGATGCCTCGTCATCGCTTCTGGACGACCTGGTAAGCTACGTATTTCACGCACCCGGCAGCCGGCTCATCCTGGTGGGCGACCGCGCCCAGTTGCCTCCCGTAGGTTACGAAGATTCCCCGGCGCTGGAGGGACGCACTTTTGAAAACGGATACGGGCTTTACTGCACCGAAATCGATCTGACCCGCGTATATCGACAGAGCGGGCAATCGGCCATCCTACAGAACGCCACCCGGGTCCGCCAGGCGATGGAAAGCAGTGAAACTCTTCCCTGGGGCAGCCTGAAATTCCGAACCGGCAGCGACTTCATCCGCTTGGAAGACGGCTACGACATCCAAAGTGCCATCGAAGGGGCCTACAGCCAGGAAGGGCTTTCGGAAACCATCCTGATCACCCGCTCGAACAAACGGGCCGGGGCGTTCAACGCTCAGATCCGCTCCCGGATACTCCTTTCGGAAGGCGAAATCGCCTCCGGAGACCTGCTGATGGTGGTAAAAAACAACTACTTCTGGGTCGAAGAGACCTCCCCTTGCGGATTTATCGCCAATGGAGATCTGGCCGAGGTGATGAGCGTGCGCCGCGAGGAAGAACTCTACGGCATGCGCTTTGCCCGGGTGGAACTGTCCTTGACGGACTACCCGCAGATGCCCAAATTCGAGGCACTCATCCTACTGGACACCCTTTACAGCCAGGCGCCTGCCTTGCCTGAAGACCGTGCCCGAGCTTTTTTCGAACAGGTCATGCTCGACTACGAAGACCTTCCGCCCCGCAAGCGTTTCGAGGCGTTGGCCAAAAACGAGTACTACAATGCCATTCAGGTAAAGTTCGGCTATGCCGTTACCTGCCACAAAGCCCAGGGCGGGGGCTGGGACAACGTACTGATCGAACAGGTCTGGATGCCCGAACCGAAACTCTCGCGGGAATACCTCCGCTGGCTCTACACCGCCATCACCCGCGCACGGAAACGGGTGTACCTCATCGGATTTCCGGACGAATTTTTTGAATAACCCCAGGGGGTTCCACCAAACAAGTTTCCTCCGACACATCGCGAAACCCCGTCCCAAAAACCCCTTCTCTCAAACATACAAAAAGCCAAGTCCCTATTCACAAGCCTCTTGCGCTTCTCAAAAACGGACTTTCACAATTATTTATCTTTTTTTGCCTTGAATATGTGAAATAATAAAACTACATTTGACCACCAAAGCACTATCGGTCAATCAGCACAACATCAAGTTCGGATATGGAGATTTTATTGTCCGGAGTAGTGGCGTTTGCCATCTGTCTGCTCGTTACGCCTTTTCTTATAAAACTTCTGATGCGGTTCAGAGCCATCGACAGCGGAGGCGGACGAAAGATACACCGCGGTTCGGTACCGACCATGGGAGGCTTGGCCATATTTGTTTCTGTCATCGCAACCATTGCCATGTTCTCTCCCGCCATCCTGTTTACACGTGCCATCCCTTACGTGATCGGCGCTATTTCGCTCATGGCACTCCTGGGTTTTGCGGACGACGCGCTCAACCTCAAGCCCAACCGAAAACTCTTCATCATGGTAGTCGGGGCAACCTTGGTGTATATCGCCGGCATCCGGATATGGAGCCTGCATGGCTTTTTCGGCATCCATGAACTACCCCCGGTAGCTTCCTATTTTATTACCGTCTTTACCATCATCGTGATCATCAATGCCTACAACCTGATCGACGGCATCGACGGACTGGCCGGCGGCATCGGCGCAACAACGTTGTTTTGTTTCGCACTGTGGTTCATGCTGATGGGAAATATGTTCGGACTGGTCCTCTGCCTGTCCTTTACGGGAGCCCTGCTTGCTTTCTTGCATTACAACTGGGCCCCTGCCCGGGTCTTCATGGGCGATACGGGTAGTTTGATGATCGGCATGACGTGCGCCATCTGCACCTTGATCTTCATTCGGGAAAACAGCATGATGCCAACGAATGCCCCTTTTTACTTCAAAGGATATGTAGCAGCCGG
Source organism: uncultured Flavobacteriales bacterium (assembly GCA_902478645.1). Taxonomy (GTDB): domain Bacteria; phylum Bacteroidota; class Bacteroidia; order Flavobacteriales; family UBA1820; genus Merdimorpha. The sequence continues at coordinate 36,587 of CABSLV010000014.1, forward strand.
AGTAACCTTCGTTGCATACCCTTTATACGACACTCTGCGGGTTTTTATCATCCGCATCCGGGAACACCGTTCACCCTTCTCCCCGGACACCCAGCACACCCACCACTACCTGCTCCGACTGGGATACTCACACAGTAAGGTAACGACCATTATCCTGATCGTCAATTTTGCAAACATGGTCGTATTCTGGGTTCTGTCGTATTTCATCCACAGCTATTACGTGGTACCCATCATCCTTCTGGCCGCTTTCCTGGGAGCCAAATACCTGCGGAGAGTAGAAAACCGAAACCGTCTGGTCGAAATAGAGCAAGGCGACAAACCAAAACAAGTGAAATAAGCCCCTTCGACCCCTTTTCGCTCCAGGGACATCATTGCTCCCCACCGAGCGAACATTCGACAAAACGGAACACCCGGCGGACAAATTCCTCGGGATACAGGACTTCCGGAGCCTCCATTCCACCATGTTTGGCACCCGGAGCCACCCACAATTCTTTTTTGATGCCATCGGGCAGAGCGTCGAAAATATCCTCCGCCATCCAAACCGGAGTACGCTCGTCGTTTTGCCCCACGACGATCAGAATATCCTTGCCGAAAGTATCCGCCAAAGCCAAAGGCATCTTCCCAACCGGGAAATCCTCCGGCACCAGAAGCTGGGTGGAATCCTTACCGACGGCCTTCTGCAATATGGGAATCACCTGCTCAAAAGACGTCGGCACCCCCCGCAGGATACAGCCTTTCACCGACGGATCTCCCTCCGCAGCGATCATCGACAAGTAAGCCCCGGTCGACCAGCCCAGCAAGTATATCCCCCCGGGAAGTACCTCGGGCTGCGCGCTCACCTGCCGGATAACCGCCCGATAGTCTTCCAACATCTCGGTGTAACACAAATAGTCGGGATCCATCGGAAAGGGATCGCTCGCCCCGAATCCCCTCCAGTCGAACGTGGCCACATTGTAGCCCCGGGATGTAAATTGCACCGCCAGGAACAGCTGATAATAGGACATATTGCCTGCATCGCCGTTGCAGATAAGGATCGTCGGCCGTTTTTCATCGTCCAATGTCCGATAAGCAAGCGGTGTATCGCTGCCGGCATCCGCCCCGGGAGTCTCCTGCGCAGGAAAAAACCACGTCCGGATCCGGTAACCGTCCTGCGTACACACATCGAGCGTCTTGTAGATCAATCCCAAATGCTCCGGCAGGCGTACATACGTCCTGTCCGGACGAATGCCCTTTGCCGGAGGGATCACGCAGCAGAGCAAGCATAAAAACAATATCGCCTTTTTCATCCTTTCCTTTTTTTGCGCACAAAGATAGGCGCGCTGATGTATTTTACGAAAAAATATCCGCAAACCTCTGCGCATCCGTCTCCCGAAAGGCAACTTAACCCGTAATCTTCCCCCTCTCACAAAAACAAAAACACATTCATTCCCAGCCCCCTAAAAGAAAACGAAAAAGTTTCGGACAAAAACTTCCCGAGGTTTGCTTCAAGCAAAAAAAGTCGTATATTTGCACCCGGCTTATCTAACGAGCCGACGTCGTTTCACGGAACTTTAAGAAAAAGAACAGTTATACAGCGATGAAAAGAACATTCCAACCTCACGTGCGCAAGCGCAGGAACAAACATGGGTTCCGCGAACGTATGGCCACCGCCAACGGCCGCAAGGTATTGGCTGCCCGCCGCGCAAAAGGCCGCGCAAAACTTACGGTATCATGCGAAACTCGTCACAGAAAATAAAAGGATGAGGTGATATTGAAGATGAAAGAGGGGCGTTACCACTTCGGTATCTCCCCTTTTTTATAAGGGTAAGCGAAAAGGCTCCCGCCGGGGTTCCCCTCCCTGTCCGAAAAAAAGGAGGGATCGTCTGCAAAAAGAAGGGTTTTCAAAAAAATACGTTTTTTCCACATGCCAAAAAGACAAGACATCCATTCGGTACTGATCATCGGAAGCGGCCCCATCATCATCGGACAGGCCGCCGAGTTCGACTATTCGGGCAGCCAGGCCGCCCGCTCGTTGCGCGAGGAAGGGATCGAAGTCACCCTGATCAACTCCAACCCCGCCACCATCATGACCGACCCGGTAACGGCCGACCATGTATACCTGCTTCCCCTGACGGTCAAATCCATCGAAAAGATCCTCTCCGAACAAAAAATCGACGCCGTACTGCCTACCATGGGTGGTCAGACGGCGCTCAACCTGGCCATCGAAGCCCAGGAAAAAGGCGTGTGGGAAAAATACGGCGTAGAGCTCATCGGCGTGGACATCGATGCGATCAACATCACCGAAGACCGCGAACAGTTCCGCCAACTGATGAACAAGATCGGCGTGGGGACTGCCCCGTGCAAGATCGCCCGTTCGTACCTCAAGGGCAAGGAGATCGCCCAGGAATTCGGTTTCCCGCTGTGTATCCGTCCCTCGTTCACCTTGGGCGGTACGGGTGCTTCGCTCGTGTATGACAAGGAAAAATTCGAGGACCTGCTCCAACGCGGTCTGGAAGCCTCGCCCATCCACGAAGTGCTCATCGACAAAGCACTGATGGGTTGGAAGGAGTTCGAGTTGGAGCTCTTGCGCGACAAGAACGACAACGTGATCATCATCACCACCATCGAGAACCTCGACCCGATGGGTATCCATACCGGCGACTCGATCACCATCGCTCCGGCCATGACCCTCTCCGACCGCACATTCCAGCGCATGCGCGACATGGCCATCCGCATGATGCGCGCCATCGGCAACTTCGCCGGCGGGTGCAACGTACAGTTCGCCGTCTCGCCCGACGAGAAGGAAGAGATCGTCGCCATCGAGATCAACCCGCGCGTATCGCGCTCTTCGTCCCTGGCCTCGAAAGCCTCGGGATACCCCATTGCCAAAATCGCCACCAAACTGGCCATCGGCTACACGTTGGACGAACTCCAGAACCAGATCACCAAGACCACCTCGGCGCTCTTCGAACCGACCCTGGACTACGTCATCGTCAAGATCCCCCGTTGGAATTTCGACAAGTTCGAAGGGGCGGACCGCACCCTGGGCCTGCAGATGAAGTCGGTGGGCGAAGTGATGGCCATCGGACGCTCGTTCCAGGAAGCCATCCAGAAGGCCGCCCAGTCGCTCGAGATCAAGCGTTCGGGCATCGGCGCCGACGGCAAGGACCTCAAGGATCAGGACGTGATCCTCGACAAACTCAAACACCCCTCGTGGGACCGCATCTGGGCCGTTTCCGACGCCATCAAAATGGGGATTTCCCTGCGCAAGATCCACGACATCACCCAGATCGACATGTGGTATCTCAAACAGTTCGAGGAAATGGCCCGCACCGAAGCCCTGGTAGCCGAATACACCGTCGACACCATTCCCCGCAAGGTGCTGCTCGAAGCCAAGATGAAAGGCTTTGCCGACCGGCAGATCGCCCACCTGATGGGCTGCAAGGAAAGCCAGGTGCACGCCCGCCGGATGGAACTGAACATCCACCGCGTGTGGAAACTGGTCGATACTTGTGCCGCGGAATTCGCCGCCCACACCCCGTACTACTACTCGACCTTCGAGAACGATACCGTCCAGGACGGGAAGACCTTCTCGGCCAACGAGAGCATACGCAGCGACCGCAAGAAAGTCGTCGTGCTGGGTTCCGGCCCCAACCGCATCGGACAGGGCATCGAGTTCGACTACTGCTGCGTGCACGGCGTACTGGCGGCCAAGGAATGCGGCTATGAGACCATCATGATCAACTGCAACCCGGAGACCGTTTCGACCGACTTCGACACGTCGGACAAACTGTACTTCGAACCGGTATTCTGGGAACACATCTACGACATCATCTGCCATGAAAAACCCGAAGGGGTGATCGTCCAGCTGGGCGGTCAGACGGCACTGAAACTGGCCGAAAAACTGGACCGCTTCGGGATCAAGATCATCGGCACTTCGTACGACGCACTGGATTTGGCCGAAGACCGGGGACGTTTCTCGGCATTGCTGCGCGAATCGCGGATCCCCTTCCCCGAATACGGTGTGGTGGAAAATGCCGACCAGGCGCGCGAACTGTCCTCCAAGATCGGCTTCCCGATGCTGGTGCGTCCCTCGTACGTACTGGGCGGACAAGGCATGAAAATCGTGATCAACGAAGAGGAGCTGGAAGAGCACATCGTCGAACTGAACAAAAACATCCCGGGCAACCGCATCCTGATCGACCACTACCTCGACGGAGCGATCGAAGCCGAAGCCGACGCCATCTGCGACGGAAAAGACGTGTACATCATCGGGGTCATGGAGCACATCGAACCCTGCGGTATCCACTCGGGCGACTCCAACGCGGTGCTTCCTCCGTTCAACCTGGGCGAATTTGTCATGCAGCAGATCATCGACCACACCAAGACGATCGCTGTCAAACTGCATACCGTCGGGCTGATCAACGTCCAGTTCGCCATCAAGGACGACATCGTGTACATCATCGAGGCCAATCCGCGCGCTTCGCGTACCGTGCCGTTCATTGCCAAGGCTTACCACGAACCGTACGTCAATTACGCCACCAAGATCATGCTGGGAGTCAACAAACTCTCCGACTTCCACTTCCATCCCACGCGCCATGGCTATGCCATCAAGCAACCGGTCTTCTCCTTCAACAAGTTCCCGGGCGTAAACAAAAACCTGGGACCGGAGATGCGTTCCACGGGCGAGTCGATCCTCTTTATCGACAACCTGCACGACGACCAGTTCTACGACATCTATTCGCGGCGCACGATGTACCTGAAGCGCTGACGGTTCAAACCCGCGACATACTATTTCGGGGCGGAAGGTAAACCTTCCGCCCCGATTTTTTCCCGTCCCTTCCTCATTGGGGAAAAAAGAGGGAATGCCCCCCTTCTCTCTTTGTCCAATGAATCCTTACTTACCTCCTACAAACACAAACCTCCCTGCCGAACGACGCCGCAGGGAGGTATTTTTCTAAAAACGACTAGCAGAAATGCGGGGAACTCTTCCCCCTGCATTCCTCGGACGGACGTATGCCGACGGGCTTAACCGGGGAAAGGGACTTATTTCCCTGCCTTGTAAGCCTGGAAATCCGCCGTATCGTAAAACTGGGCGACCGTCTTGAACTCGCCACCGTCCCGACTTTCGGAAATCCCGATCGTGATCGTCTTTTCCGCCAGGCGCCAACGATACACCTGCACGATGTAGCCCGGTTCCAAGCCCGTGGAACGCGGCATACCGTTGTCGGTGGTGGGCTTGCCATAAGTACGGCCAAAATAGTCGCGGAGGTTGGCTACCTCACTGCGGATCTCGGTCTCGTAACGCGACACCGGTTTGTACAGGTCGTCCGCCGTGGTGATGTCCACCCGGTAGAGCCGGTCCTGATAAAAAAACAGAGTAACGCGATAGGTGAGATCCCCTATTTTTTCCTGAAAGTTGCTGATGGCCGGGGTATCCTTGTCCAGGAACCAGTCCTTGAACTGGGGCAAAGCCGCCACTTGGTCGAAACTCATACCGAACTCCGCCGTACCATACGCCGTTTTGACCGGTGCTTTCGGAGTCGGGGCTTGCTGGGGCGCCTGCGCCGGAGTAGCGGGGGCCGCAGCGGTTGCCTGCGGAGCCTGAAAGTCAGCGGAAGAAGATTTGCACCCCGCCGAAAGAGCGAGCGGAGCAAACAGCAAAACAAATAAAGCCTTCATACGATTCGATGAATATAAATAACTGTCCATTCTTTCATTATTCTTTCATTTCTCCCTCAACGCGGAGTGCGGCAGAAGAGCACGGGCACTTTCTCCTCCTCCATTTCGATCTCCAGATGGTTGAACCGGCCGCCCACTTCCCCGTCTACCTGCAAGGTGGTAACGCGGGATATGTCCACGCTGGCCTTGCGCCCCGAGATACAGAAATAGTTGTCGTACTTCATTTCGTTGAAAAACTTGGTCCAACCGGCGCGCACTACGGCACCCAGATTGATCCGCCCGATGACGATGATCTCGAAACGGTTGTCGAACGGGTTGCCTTTCACATTGAACGTCAACCCCGATCCGTAGCGTGTGCCGTTGGCAATGGCCAACATCGCTCCCTTCTTCTCGTACTGCCGGCCGTCCACCGTAAAGCGGAAACGGTAGGTCTCCTGCGCCCGCACCGCTCCGAACAGATACTTGGCATAGGTGAGGATGCCCCGATTCTTGTCCTGCTCGTAAGCCTTGACCAACTGGGCATTCAGACCGACGTCCGCCACATGCATGGAGTCGATCCCGTTGATCCGCACCAGGTCCAGGTTACGGGTATGGTAAGTGGCCATCAACATCTCGAAACTCTCCCAGGGCGAGTCGCCCGAAGGCAAGTCTTCCCGCATCCCGTTGGCCGAACCCATCGGGATATACGCTACGGGAATCCCCATCCCCTTGACCGCCGAGCAAATCTCGCGGAACGTCCCGTCGCCTCCCACCGAGAACACCCGGTCGGGCGCATAGGCTTCGACCCGCCGGCGGATCTTTTCGGCGTCCTGCTGCCCGGAGGTATAGAAAAATTCGTAATCTATTCCGTAAGTATAACAATAGTCGTTGATGTTATTCACAAAATAACTTTTATCTTTACCTCCGGATATAGGGTTTACAACGTATAGGACTTTCATAGTCGTTACCAGTAAGAAAACCATCTCGTGGAAAGGCACATTCCGATACTGACGTATTACAGCTACCTTTCGGTGGGCAAGTACATACGGTTTGCCGGCACCATCCTGCGCGCTCCTGCGGATATGTTGTATATCGGAGACGAAAATACGACTTTTCAGCATATAAAAAACCTTTACAAGCTCTATACCCCTCATTTTTTCAAGAATGCGATGCTCGAGGTGCGTTACCGGGGGTATTTCACCTTGTGCAACATCGACTCCAAAGGCAACTTCGTGGTACCCCTGCCGGAAGAGAGCGAGGAATTCCTCATCGACGACATCCGCATCCGCCTGATCATCGACAACTTCGGCTACACGGTCTATGCCCCCAACCTGTTCCACGAACGCCTCTACATCAGCGACTACAAATACGGACTGATCACCGACATCGACGATACCATCCTGCATACCGGAGCCACGACCTTCTTCACGCGGCTCAAGCAGATCATCTTCACCCGCCCGGACGAACGGCGCTCGATCGAAGGGATGCCCGAGGTGTATCGCCGACTGGCTGCCGACGGAGCCAAGATCTTCTACGTGTCCAACAGCGAAGCCAACCTTTTCCCGGTCATCTCCACCTTCCTGCACAGCCACCGTTTCCCCCAGGGAGCGTGCTTTCTGCGCAAGAACAAACTCCTGTCCTACTTCCTGCACCACAAGAAGGGACACCGTTCGCCCATCTCGCACAAACTGCGCGTGATCTCCATGCTGATGCGCACCCAGCCCAAAAAGCGCTTCATCCTGGTGGGAGACAACGGCCAGCACGACCCTGTCATCTACAAAGAAGTGATCCGGCGATTCCCGGGACGGGTAAGCTACGTCTTCCTGCGGGACATCCACGACAAGATAGGCCTCAAGCGCCAATGCTGGGGCGGGGTACCGGTCCTGTTCTACAGTTCGCTCAACGACATCAAACCGTTCATCTCCACCCGGTTGAATGCCGATTTTTCCTGACAAAACACACAGACACCTGTACTCGGACATGACTGCATACGACAAGACTTTCGACGACATACGCCCTTTCACCGACCAGGAGGCCATCGCCGCCCTCCCGAAAGCTATCCGCATCCCCTACCTGGAACAAGTGATCCGGTACGGTCTGCCGGATCTCACCCCGGAACAACTCAAAAGCCTGATCGCTTCGTGCACCTGCGTGCGCGATTTTATCGAAAAAGCCATCTACCCGGCCGTACAGCGCCTGTTGGATCAGACCTCCGAAGGAGTCACCTTCCGCGGGTTGGGCGCACTGGACAAGAACAAAGGCTATCTCTTCCTGTCCAACCACCGGGACATTGTCATGGACTCGGTCATTCTCAACTACGGCCTTCACATCCAGGGCATGCCCTTGGCACAAAGCGCCATCGGAAACAACCTCGTCCCTGACGAGAACTTGCTGCTGATCTCCCGCATCAACAAAAACTTCGTCGTGCGCCGCGACCTCTCCCCGCGTGAAACGCTGGTCTTTTCCCAAAAACTGTCGCGATACATCGGCTACGTACTCTCCCAAGTAGGTGATTCCGTATGGCTCGCACACCGCGAAGGCCGGGCCAAGGACGGCGACGACCGCACCCAAGCAGGAGTGATCAAGATGCTGACCCTCGCTTCCCGGGGCGGCGATCTGGTGGACTACCTCCGGAGCCTGCGCATCGTCCCGATGGCCATCTCCTACCAATGGGATGCCACCGACGCGCTGAAAGTCCGCGAACTGCTGGCCAAACGATCGGGTATGAAGTACGTCAAGGCTCCGGGAGAAGACCTGCACTCCATCATTACCGGTATTACCGGCTGCAAAGGGGGCATCTGTGTGGCAATGGGCGACGCCCTGAACGAAGAACTTGAACCCCTGCGCACGCTGAACAACGACATGCAGCGCATCCACGCGGTCTGCCACCTGATGGACCGGCACATCCACCGGCTTTTCCACCTTTTCCCCACGCATTACCTGGCAGCCGACCTGTTGGAAGGCACTTCCCGACGGAAGGATCGTTACTCGGCAGCCGACCGGGAGGCCTTCGAGCAGCGCATCCACGCGGTAGTGGCCGCCTGCGGCCAAGACCCCGAGGCACGGGAGGTTCTGCTGCGCATCTATGCCAACCCGGTGTTCAACCGGGAAAAAACCGAAGAAAACGAAAACGAATGAAAGAGAATAAACTTCCGAAAATCCTGCTGATCTACACCGGAGGGACGATCGGCATGGTGCGGGACGAGGTATCCGGCGGACTGCGTCCGTTCGACTTCGACAACATCCTGGCCAACCTGCCCGAAGCTCGCTCGATCCATTGCTCGCTGGACACCTACGCATTCGACCACCTGCTGGACTCGTCCAATATCTCCCCGGCCAACTGGGTGGAGATCGCTTCGGTGGTGCGCGACCGTTACGAAGCTTACGACGGCTTCGTGGTGTTGCACGGCACCGATACGATGGCCTATACCACCTCGGCACTGAGTTTCATGCTCTCGGGACTGTCCAAACCGGTCATCTTTACCGGTTCGCAACTCCCCATCGGACACCTGCGCACCGACGCCAAGGAAAACCTGATCACTTCCATCGAACTGGCATCCCTGACGGGCGAAGACGGCCAACCGGTGGTGCGCGAAGTCTGCCTGTACTTCCAGCACGAACTCTACCGCGGCAACCGCTGCACCAAGATCAACGCCGAACAGTTCAGCGCCTTCGCCTCGCCCAACTATCCGCCGCTGGCCCATTCCGGCGTCCATCTGACGGTGGACAAGGATTTGCTCTTGCCGCGTTCCTACGCGTCCTTTTCGCTGGATGCCCACCTGGAGACCCGAATCCTGATGCTGCACATCTTCCCCGGTATCCGCGCGGAGATGGTGCACTACCTGCTCGACTATCCGGACTTGCGAGGCGTGATCCTGCTGACCTTCGGTTCGGGCAACGCCCCCGACTCGGCCGAATTTCTCGCGGCGATCGAGCACGTGATAGCGCGCGACATCCCGGTGGTCAACATCACCCAATGCATCAAGGGAGCGGTCAATCAGGGAGACTACCAGGTCAGCGAATCGCTCCTGCGCGCCGGGGTAATCAGCGGGCGCGACATGACCAAAGAAGCGGCTCTGGCCAAGATGATGCACCTGCTCGGACACCATTACGGAGTGGATGAAGTGCGGCACTACATGCAAAAAAACCTCCGGGGAGAGATCAGCGAATAAACGCCCGGAGAGGCTCTCCTCCTCCCTTCCGAACGGACCGAAAGGGGATTTTCAGTCCCTCGACAAGGAATATGAACAAAAATCGGCGGGAAAATTTTTATAAGACGAAAAAAATTCGTTATTTAGCACCCCGTTAAGCAAGGGGGCAGAAAAGACATCGATCTTTCACCAACCTACTGACAAACAGGAGAGATGGCCGAGTGGTTTAAGGCGCACGCCTGGAAAGTGTGTATACGGGAAACCGTATCGGGGGTTCGAATCCCCCTTTCTCCGCAAAATAGATCATCGCCCGCATAAGGCGGTGCGAGAAAGCGAAAGCCCGGCAGGTTCCCTGCCGGGCTTTCGCTTTCTCGCACCGCTTGCCCGCATCGATATATTCCCCCTGCACCGGCTCGTGTTTTCCCACAAAAAGACACGAACCCGCCACATTTATCGCTTCAGGAATACGCACCTTTTGTTCCACCAAAGTACAGGGCAACAGCGACCGTTTTGAAACCGCGCCCTTCGTTTGGCATCATGCATATTTTGTATTATTTTCGCTACTGTACCGATACTTATCGCATATTAGCCACAACCAACCCCCTTTAGTCATGAAAAAGATTTTGCGCATTGTACTGTTGGCAGTCTGCATCCCTGTCCTTGCCAACTACCCCTCATCAACAAGTTCAGACGACAGCTATGATATTGCAGGGATATACGAAAAGATAGAATTGGAAGATGGAGCCAAGGCGGTGGATTCGTATGGCAACATAACGGACGCTGAGGCGGTGCTGGTTCCGGCTAAGTTTCAAACCGGCAATTTCGAGGTGGAACTGACGCGGGTCGATGGGAATTTTTATCAGATATGCGGGACTTCACAGTATATTGAAACCCGATATTGTTATGAGTATGCCATAAGGGACAAAGCTGTTTTACGCATCACATCCCGCTATGGCTACACCCTCGGCGAGGTCATTTTCTTGGATTGAGCACCTGCTTTTCTGAGAAAAGCAGCCATCAATCGTCAAAGGAGTACAGCGCATCCTGCTGGCATGTGCTTTTTCTTGTTGCGAACATGCTCCACCTCATTGAACCAAAATCGTTGTTTCCCGACGATACCTTGGCTACGACCTGGTGAAAACTCTGTTTTTCCCTTGTTGCTGCGCTCGGCTTTCACTATTTTTGGATAAAACAGGATGCGCCTCGGCAGCATCCACCCAAAAACTTGCGTTTCCGTTTTGCCGCTGCGCTCGGCTTTCACTATTTTTGTGTTCAATCTGTTCACTCCCGAGTGATAAATCGTAAAAAACTACCTATGAGTACATCCCACAGAGAGCGGGTGGTCGCCGCCATGAACCTTCAAAAACCCGACCGGGTGCCCCTGATGTGTCAATTCAGCATCGGCGCCATGATGAATCACCTCCACCCCGATCCCGTCGCATTCTGGTACGACCAGAAGACCTTTTCCGACGGCCTGATCGAACTGTGCCGAAGATTCCGCTTCGACGGCATCCTGGTGAGCCTGCACGGACACTCCGACCAATGGAAAAAAGACCTCATCGCCCGCAAGGACCTCGGCGAAGGGAGGGTCGAGCTGCAATATCCCGACCGCAAGGAACTCCACAGCTGGGAAGACCTGCCGATGGTTACCTTCCTGCAGCCCCGCCCGAACAAGGACATCGAAAACATCGACATAGACAAGGACATCCCCGACACCCTGGACTATATCCCGGTGTCGCACAACCTGTATTTCCACCTCGACCGGGACAACCTTTTCGGCATCTTCGACTATCTCCAGGAAAAGACCGCCGGAGAATATTCCATCCATGGGGAGATCACCTCGCCGCTGGATTATTTCCTGGACACGTTGGGGTATGAAAACGGCCTGATCGCCATGATGCTCGATCCGGAAAAATGCGAAAAGATCCTGGCCAAATACACGGTCATGATCCGGGATCTGGCGGTTGCCATGTGCCAAAAGGACATCGACGCCATCAAGATATCCTCGCCCTTTGCCGGGATGGGCTTTATCTCGACCGATTTCTACCGCCAGTTCGTACTGCCTTTCGAGAAACAAATCGTACAGGCCATCCGTCAAACGGGCAAACACGCCTACATCCACACCTGCGGGTCGATCGGCGACCGTCTGGAAGTGATGTGCGAGAGCGGTCTTTCGGGATTGGAATGCCTCGATCCCCCGCCCGTAGGGAACGTCGACCTCGAAGACGCCTTCAACCGGGTAGGCGACCGGATCTTTATCAAAGGCAACATCGACTCGGTCAACACCCTGCTGCTGGGGGACGACGAGAAGGTTCGCCGCGACGTAGGGAAGATCATCGAGATCGGCAAACGGAAAGGGAAAGGATTTATCCTGAGCACTGCCTGCTCCATTGCCCCCAAGGTGAGCGAAGAGCACCTGCTGATGCTCTCCCAACTCATAGAAGAACAAGGATATTACTAAAACTGCAACAAACTGTTTTTTCAAAAAAGAGAAATGAATACGGATCTGAACCAGATATATACCGCCGTCCTGGGCGGTGATCTGAAACTGGCGGTCGACACCACACGTGCCGCTGTCGAAGAAGGTGTCTCCCCCAACGACATCATCAACGGATACATGATCAAGGCCATGGAAGAGATCGGCGCCCGGTTCGAAGCCGGTAAAGCCTTCGTTCCCAACCTGCTGATGAGTGCCCGCGCCATGAAAGGCGCCATGGAAGTCCTCAAACCCCTGATGAAGGGCGAGAGCGATGCATACATCGGAAAAGTGGTCATCGGCACCGTACAAGGCGACCTGCATGACATCGGGAAAAACCTGGTGGCCTCCATGCTGGAAGGCTGCGGTTTCGAGATCATCAACCTCGGAGTGGACATCCCCTGCGAACGCTTCCTCTCGGTAGCCCGCGAAGAAAAAGCCGACATCATCTGCCTTTCGGCCTTGCTGACCACCACGATGGAACGCATGAAGGAGATCATCGACGCCGTCCACTCCTCGGACCTGAACGGAAAAGTGAAAGTCATGGTCGGCGGAGCACCCATCAGCCGGGAATATGCCGAATCCATCCATGCAGATGCTTATTCCGACAACGCCAACGGAGCTGTTGCTGTAGCCAAAGCCCTGGTAAACGCCCACTGATGGAATCCCCGATCGAACAAGGCGACCTGGACTTTTCCTCGCTGGAACTGGATCCGGACGATATCTATCTCCCGATGGGAAGGGGCTATCGCCCCACCCCGGAAATGGAAGCCACGCTCGCGGAGCTGAAACAGGAGATCGCCCAGGTATGCACACCGCATTACTACGTGCGCTATCTGCCGGCAGGTCCTTCCCGGGGAGGAATGCTCCAGGCAGGAGACACTTGTTTCCATGCCGGAGGCATCATCGCTTCGGCCATCCGCCCGGCCAGCCGGTACGCCTTGTTCATTGTTACGGCAGGTTTCGGTTTCGAAAAACTGCAACAGGAAGCCAAGGAAGACATCTACCGAGTCTTTCTTCTGGATGCTTTGGGCACGGCCATTGCCGAGGCCTCCGTCCGCGCACTCTGCGCCCGGATAGAAACACAGTTGCCCGCCGGAGAATACATCAGCTATCCTTACAGCCCGGGATACTGCGGATGGGATATTTCCGAACAGAGAAAAGTATTCGCCCTGCTGCATCCCGACCCGCAAGTGGTCCGCCTGAACGCCTCCTGTCTGATGACCCCCATCAAGTCCGTGAGCGGCATCATCGGCCTGGGACCCGAAATCCGCAAACAAGCCTACGGATGCAAAATGTGCGGGCGACGAGATTGTTACAAAAACCGAGAACGATAAAACGCGACAAAACATCACAAGATGAATACCGACCAGTGGATCAAACAGATCATTGAAACGGGGAAAACCGTAGCCATCCCCGTAATGACCCACCCGGGGATAGAACTGTTGGGAAAAAAGGTAAAGGATGCCGTAACGGACGGACAGACCCACTACCACGCCATCGCAGCCTTGAACGAACGCTTTCCCCAGTCGGCCGCCGTAACCATGATCATGGACCTGACGGTCGAGGCGGAAGCTTTCGGGGCAAGTTTGTACATGCCCGATGACGAAGTCCCCAGCGTTACCGGCCGCCTGCTCTGCGGTGCAGCCGACGTGGCCGCCTTGGAGGTGCCCGACATCGACGCCGCCCGCGTACCCGAATACTTGAAAGCCAGTTCCCTGGCCGTTGAAAACCTCGACAAACCGGTACTTCCCGGCTGTATCGGCCCGTACTCCCTGGCCGCCCGACTGTTCGACATGACGGAACTGATGATGGCCATGTACCTGGAACCCGATACGGTAAAAGCCCTGCTGGAAAAGTGCACGGAATTCATCCTCCGGTACTGCCAGGCGATCAAAAAAACCGGTGCGGCCGGCGTGGTGATGGCCGAACCGGCGGCCGGACTCCTGTCCAACGAAGACTGCATGACGTACTCTTCGGTGTACGTCCGCCGGATCATCGAAAAAGTCCAGGACGAACACTTCGCCGTAATCCTGCACAACTGCGGGAACAGCGGACAGTGCACCGAAGCGATGGTGGCCACCGGAGCCAAAGGCTATCATTTCGGCAACCGGATCGATATGGTAGAAGCACTGAAAGGATGCCCTTCCCACACACTGGTCATGGGTAACCTCGACCCCGTGGGGGTTCTGAAAATGTCGTCTGCCAGCCAAGTGTCCACACAAGTGGCCGAGTTGCTCCAGCGCACCGCCGGATACCCGAACTTCGTCCTGTCGACCGGATGCGACGTTCCGCCCGGCGTCCCGATGGAAAACATCGCCGCCTTCTACGCACCCCTTCAGGGAACCGATGCGTAAAAGATCGCGACAACCTGTCTTCTTCCCCTGTCCCCCACGCGGAACAGGGGATTTTCTTACCCGGCCGGAAAACCGACCGGGAGAGAATCCGCCAAACGGCGGACTTATTTTCCACGAGGGTAGATGGAGGTGGCTGACAGGCCCTGAGTGAAAAACAGGTGTATTCCTGCACACCCTGAGCGGGAAATGCGTAACTTTGCACGCATGGTTTGTGCCCGTGCACCTCGAAGCAGAAAAACACGATGAATCACAACAATCAAAACTCAGAAGATATGAAAAATCCCTTCATCTTTCCGGCAGCCATGCTCGTGATGGCACTTACCGCCGGATGTTCTTCTCAATCCAAGTCGGGACAGGGACTGGACATGTCCGACCTGGACACCACGGTCGCTCCCGGCGAGGACTTTTACCAGTACGCCTGCGGAGGCTGGATCGCCAACAACCCCCTCAAGGCGGAATACTCCCGTTTCGGTTCGTTCGACAAACTGGCCGAAGACAACCGCGAACAGCTCAAGGCTCTGGTCGATTCCCTGGCTGCCCAACCCAATGAACCGGGTTCCGTTGCCCAGAAGATCGCCGACATCTACCGCATGAAGATGGACTCCACCCGCCGCAATGCCTTGGGTGCCGAGCCGCTGAAAGCGGACATCGCCGCCATCGAAGCCATCAAGGACAAGAAGACCCTCACCGAAGCCGTCGCTACGCTGCGTCGCAACGGTATCGGGACTTTCTTCGGACAGTACATCGGTGCCGATGCCAAGAACAGCTCGATGAACATCATCGACTTTTACCAGGGCGGCACCAACATGGGCGACCGCGACTACTACCTGGAGTCCGATGAAAACACCCTCCGCATCCAGAAAGCCTACCGGGAATACATCCAAAAACTGTTCCTGCTGGCCGGCTTCGACCAGGCCCGTGCCGAACGCGCCGAGAAAGCCGTCATGAAGATCGAGACGGGACTGGCCAAAATACAGTTCACCCGCGAGCAGACCCGCGATCCGCAGGCCAACTACAACAAGATGAGCTTTGCCGAATTCAAGAAACTCTCCGATTCTTTCGATTGGGACGTTTACTTCGACAGCATGGGCTTTGCTTCGGAAAAGGACAAAGACCTGGTGGTCGATCAGGTGCCTTTCTTCAAGGGCATGGACAAAGTCATCCGCTCGGCCTCGATGGACGAATTGAAAGACTACCTGATCTTCAACCTGCTCGACGGGTCCACGGGAAGCCTTTCAGACGAATTCTCCACGGCCAGCTTCGACTTCTACAGCCGCGCCATGGCCGGTGTAGAACAGCAGCAGCCCCTGTGGAAACGCGCCATCTCGACCATCAACGGCACCATGGGCGAAGCCTTGGGCGAAATCTACGTACAGCGCTACTTCCCGCCCCAGTCCAAAGAGCGGATGCTCAAACTGGTGGGCAACCTGCAAAAGGCTCTGGGCGAGCACATCGATTCGCTGGCATGGATGAGCGACTCGACCAAAGCCAAAGCCCGCGAAAAACTGGCCGCCTTCCACGTGAAGATCGGTTATCCGGACAAATGGACGGACTACTCCAAACTGACCATCGATACCACGCTGTCACTCTACGACAACATGAAAGCCGTTTCGCAGTTCTACTACCAGAAGATGCTCGATGAGAAACTGGGCAAACCGGTAGACAAGGACGAATGGCTGATGACCCCCCAGACAGTCAATGCCTACTACATGCCTACCACCAATGAGATCTGCTTCCCGGCAGCCATCCTTCAGCCTCCGTTCTTCTACCCCGAAGGCGACGATGCGATCAACTACGGAGCGATCGGTGTAGTGATCGGCCACGAGATGACGCACGGGTTCGACGACCAGGGTCGTCAGTTCGACAAAGACGGCAACCTGAACGACTGGTGGACGGCAGCCGATGCCGAAGCCTTCCAGGAACGCGCCGAGAAATTGGTCGAGCACTACTCGTCCAAGATCGTCCTCGATACCGTTCATGCCAACGGTCGTTACACCTTGGGGGAGAACATCGCCGACCAGGGCGGTCTGCGCATTGCCTACACGGCCTTCAAGACGGCTGAAAAAGAAAATCCCTACACCGAGAACATCGACGGATTTACTCCCGACCAGCGCTTCTACCTGGCATACGCCCGTCTGTGGGCTACCAACATCCGCGACGAGGAGATCCTCCGTCTGACCAAGATCGACCCGCACTCGCTGGGCAAATGGCGTGTAAACGCTGCCCTGCAGAACATCGACTCTTTCTACGATGCCTTCGGCATCCAGGAAGGCGATACCATGTACCTGGCTCCCAGCGGCCGGATCATCATCTGGTAATCCACCTCCCGGGCCGGGCAAGTCTCGGCGGGAAAAAAAGGCGGGCGCCCATACGGACG
>CABSLV010000015.1 GCA_902478645.1 uncultured Flavobacteriales bacterium
TGGAGGAATTGTTCGGGCAGCCATAAGCGGGGGCGGGCAAGCGGGGCGCACAGCGCCCCGCTTGCCCGCCCAAATTTCCCTTCTAAAATCATTGTCCACAAAAAGGGGGCGGCCTGCGGCCGCCCCCTTTTTGTGGACAATGATGAGCTTACAGACGCACCTCTACCCCGTAAGGCAAACGTGTAAGCACTACCGGTTCACCCGACTCGGACACCTGGCGCACCGTGCGATACATCGCGTAAAGATCCTCGCCCACCAACTCCTTCATCTTCACCTGCGCATCGCTGTTGAGGATCGACAGCACCTGTTCGAGCGACGAAGCGGAAGTCTTCGGGTATTCCACCACCGAATAGTCCACCGCTCCGGCCAAATCGGCCGCCTTGGCTATGGCCCGATCCAGCCCGCCTATTTCGTCCACCAGCCCGATCTTCAGTGCGGACACCCCGCTCCACACACGACCCTGCGCAACGGCATCGACCTGGTCCCAAGTCATCCCGCGGCCTTGCGCCACCCGGTTTACGAACTGCGAATAGGTCTGCTCCACACTGTTCTGAATGATCTTGCTCAAGCCCGGACTTACCGGAGTGAGAATCGTCGGATCGGTCGAATTGGGATAGATCGACACCTGATCCGTAGTAATCCCGTTGCGCGCGGCTAGCTCCTCTACATTGGGGATATAGGCAAATACTCCGATCGACCCCGTGATGGTCGTCGGCTCGGCAAAAATGTAATCCGCTCCGCACGAGATGTAGTATCCCCCCGAAGCCGCATAATCGCCCATCGACACCACCACCGGCTTTTCGCTCTTGAGGTCCTCGACCATCTTCCAGATGTTGTCCGCCGTAATGGACACCCCGCCGGGAGAATTCACGCGCAGCACCACCGCCTTGACCCGGTCGTCCTCCGCCGCTTTTTCAAAGCCCTTGCGCAGGGCCTCTTCACTGATCTGCGAAACCGTGCCCTTTCCGTACACGATGTCTCCCTGGGCATAGATCACCGCCACGCGGTCCTCACCCCCGTGCATACCAGGACGCCCTGCCACATGACGGGCATATTCGGCGTACTTCACGCGATTCTCTCCGCCCAGACTATCCAGATACGCATCGTACTGCTCGGCATACAGCAAGCTGTCCACCAGCCCGCATTCCAAAGCCCCCGAAGCGGTAAATCCCAAACGCCGCGAAGCCACCCGATCGACCCACTCCCGGTCGTATCCGCGCGACTGGGCCGCTGCGATCGAAAGCGTATCCCAGATGGTGGAGATCAGCTCCATGCTCTGACGGCGATTCTCGGGACTCATCTTCTCCAGCAGGAACGGCTCGACCGCACTCTTGAACTTCCCGGTGCGGAATACCTGGACCCCCACGCCGTATTTCTGTTCAAAACCCTTGAAAAACGTCGAAGTCATCGACATTCCCTTGAAATCCACCGTTCCATTAGGATTGAGGAATACCTTGTCCGCCAAACTCTTGACGATGTAGTCCCCCTGGCTGTACAGGTTGGCGTAGGCCGTCACGTACTTCCCGGAGGCCTTGAATTCGTCCAAGGCCTTGCGGATGGCCACCAGTTGCGCCATTCCCCCGCCGAAACCTTCCCCGGTGAGCGAGATCCCTTCGATGTTCTCATCCTGCGCCGCGTAAGCAATGGTCTCGGTCATCTCCCGCAGGCTCACCGGCATGGACACGTTCCCGGCCATGGTGGAAAACGAAGTGAAAATAGCCATCGGGTCTTCCACCGCCCGGTCCATGATCGGCACACTCAAGTCGATCACCAGCGTACTGGCGGGTTTGACCACCGGCTCGGGTTGCGCACCCAGACTGGCCAAGGCCGAGAAAAACCCGATCATCAGGATAAACGGCAGGATCATCAGCACCACGCCGGCCAGCAGCGCGGCAAAAAACATCTTGAAAAACTGTCCCATATCTTTCGATTTTTTGTGTTGTCCAAAACTATGCAAAAAGACCCCTTTGCCCGGGATTCCCGCTGCAAAAGGGTCTTTCGACCGCCTCTGGTCTTACTCCCGCAGGACTTACTGCGGCATTCCGATCAGGATAGGCGGAGCCAGCGGGATGAACTTCTCGCCTGCACCCGGTGCATTCTGGGCCGCAGCGGAGTTGGCATTGGCCTGTTCGCGGATACGGGCTGCATCGTTGGCTACGAATTCCTCCCAGGAAGGCGTTTCATTGGAGAGAGTCTTAATCTTCCTGTAAATGAAGTACGCCTGCGGACCGTTAAAGTACCGTACATTGTTGTTCATGATACTGTTCTGCTCGGCACGCCAGATACCCTTGGCATAGGTGCAGGATCCCTCGAAGAAGCCCACCTCGGGATACGTCTCGGGATCTGCCAGGAAAGGCTGCCAAATATTCGGAGCCTGATCGGCCACATTGTAGAGCGACACGTTAAGATAGTGTCCGATACCCTGCCAAGCTGCCAGACTAGTCGCATTGTAACTTCCTCCCGAAGAAGGCAACGCCTCGTCGTAATAGATGTACTCGTCGGCAAAACGGCCGAAACCGTGCCCGCCCACTTCATGGCGCAAGGTGGCTTCGAAACTCATCGTACCGGGCGAGGTGGACATCGGGCACATTCCGATACAAGCACCCGTACCGTACATGAGGCACGTACCGGCATAACGCTGGTCGTTGATCACCAGGATGATCACCGTCTTGTTGAGGATATTGTTAGGATCAGTAATAGCACCGCTTACAGGATTTCCCGAATCATCCAATACGACATCGGTCCCTTCCTTCATTACGGGAACCCGACGGGCATAATTGAACACCTTCTGGTAGTCGCACGATGTTGCGGTGGAATTTGCCTCCTGGGTAAAGGACGCGCTGAAAGCCGTATTGCGCACCGTCGAAGCGAAATTCTGACGGGTCGAACCGTCATAACCATACCCGTAGGTAGCACCGCGCTGTTTGCTCTCGGCATATACGTAATACACGTTGAAATGATCGCGGTACGAACGGAACGGCTCGATATCGAAGAAAGCCTCGCGCGCACGATCCATTGCCTGGTCGTAAGCCCCGCCATCGGTCAGGTCGTCGAGGATGAAACCATCACCCATGATCACGATGTTCACCGCATTGGACTGACGGTTGATTTCGGCTGCCTTGTACGAACCCTCCTCGTGGAAATTCAGGTTCGCGTTACCTTCCTGACTTACATTGACCGCATATTTCCCCTGCGAGGAAGCCACCGTCAAGGTAGCCGAACGCGGATTGCGCGTATCGTTGTCCGCAATGGTCAAGGCTACCGTCCGGCTGCCGGAGCCTGAAGTAACCTCCGGTTTGCACCATTCGGTCGCTCCACTGATGGTCCAAGCCACGTTAGACGATATTTTGATCTCTCCCGAGGCATTTTCCGCCGCTACGGAGAATGTCGTCTGGGATTCGATCTTCAGGAACGGATCCTGATCTCCTCCCTTCGAACAGGATGCCACAGCGAACAGCATCGCCATCGCCGCGACAAAACGAGTCCATTTCTTCATAAGGAATTGCTATGATTATTTGTTAGTATTTCGCAGAAAAAACATCATTGAGCGGCCTGACTCACCGTCACGGTTACCTGCCCCAAGAAAGAAACGACGACCAACTTCGCCGTCCGAGGCTCCGAAGTCGTATTTTTTTGTACCGACAGGTTTACCGTACGGCGGCCACTGCCCGTGATCACATCGGGAGTGCACCACTGGGGGGCATTGGTTACCGTCCAAGTTACATCATTGGAAGCATCGACCTTGATCTGCGCCTGGGTATCATTTGCTCCGAGGCTGATCGTCGTAGAAGATTCGATGCCGAAATACGTTTCCTTGTCCTTGGAACAGGAGGTAAACAGTGCCAGCAAAGGCAAAAGCAATACCAAAAATGCAATTTTTCTTTTCATAACTATTTTTATTGTGCGATCCGACAAAAGTAGCAGGAATAATGTTAATCGCAAACCATTTCCCTGCGATTTCAGTGCGAAAAACGGAAATCCCCTCTCTTATATGCACACGACGGCTTGCGCCACACCGGGAGCAAGCCGTCGAGACATTTTCGGTATGATGTTTGCCGGAACTTTACAAACGTTGCTTTTTCGCTTCGATCGACAAGGTCGCATGCGGAACTGCCATCAGGCGCTCTTTGGAAATGAGCTTGCCCGTCACGCGGCATATCCCGTAGGTCTTGTTTTCGATGCGCACCAGCGCATTGCGCAGATCGCGGATAAACTTCTCCTGACGGGCTGCCAACTGGGCATTGGCCTCTTTGGACATCGTCTCCGAACCTTCCTCGAAAGGCTTGAAAGTGGGGGATGTGTCTTCCGTACCGTTTCCCGCATGGTTCAGGTACGTTCCCCGGATGATCTCAAGGTCTCTTTCCGCCTTGGCTATCTTTTCGAGAATCAACGCTTTGAACTCCTCCAACTCGGCGTCCGAATACCGTTCTTTTTCTTTCGTCTCCATAGCCTACTCGTGTTTTAGGATGTTAATACCCATTTTCACATCGTCGAACTCCACCGGTTCCATCCCTTCCGACCCGTTGTCGAAAGTCAGGCTTTCCGACAAAGTCTCCGAGCAAATATAATCAATATTCTGCTCGATTGCCAATTTTATCTCCTGCGGAGCGTTAATTCGTATATCGATCCGATCGCCCACATTCAGTCCGCGCTCCTTGCGCATGTTCTGCACACGGTTCACCACCTCGCGCGCGATCCCCTCGGCCCGCAAAGCCTCGTCGATGGTAATGTCCAATGCCACCGTCAGCCCGCCGTCCGAAGCCACCGCACTGCCTTCCACATCCTGGGTAGAGATCTCCACCTCGTCGCGGTGAACGGTAAACACCCGGCCGTCGAGTTCGACCTCCCAAGCTCCCTCGGCCTCCAAGGCTGCGATTTCTCCCTGGCTCATCGCCTGAATCCGGGCTGCAACCGCCTTCATGTCCTTGCCGTAGCGCGGACCCATCTTCTTGAAGTCGGGCTTGATCTGTTTGACGAACATCGAAGCATCGGAGAGCAAATCCACCCGTTTGACATTCAGTTCGGAGAGGATCAACCCCTCTACCGCGTGGATCTGCGCTGCAAAATCGTCCGAAAGACACGGGATCATGATGCGCGAAAGCGGCTGACGCACCCGGATCCGGGCACGCTTGCGCAGCGAGAGTCCCATCGAGCAGATCTTTTGCGCCAACTCCATCCGCTCTTCCAAGGCCTTGTCCACCTTCGAAGCGTCGTACACCGGAAAATCGGCCAGGTGCACCGACAGACTTCCGTCGCGGCCGGTTACCGCATTGAGGTCGCGGAACAGGCGGTCGGCAAAGAACGGTGCGATCGGGCTCATGAGCACCGAAAGGGTCTCCAGACACGTGTACAAGGTCTGGTAAGCGGAGAGTTTGTCCCGATCGTCCCCCGACTTCCAGTAACGCCGGCGGGAGAGCCGCACGAACCAGTTCGAGAGGTTTTCCCCCGTGAAATACTGGATGAGCCGTGCTGCCCGCGTGGGTTCGTAATCGTCCAGGGCATCCTGCACCTGCTTGACCAGCGTATTGAGTTCCGAGAGGATCCAGCGGTCTATCTCCGGACGCTGGCCGTATTCCATGTCCGCCTCCTGGTAAGTAAAGCCATCCAGATTGGCATACAGGGCAAAGAACGAGTACGTATTGTACAGCGTGCCGAAGAACTTGCGGCGCACCTCCTCGATACCCTCCGGATCGAACTTCAGGTTGTCCCACGGCTGGGCGTTGGAGATCAGGTACCACCGCACCGCATCCGAGCCGTAACGGTCGATCGTCTCAAAGGGATCGACGGCATTGCCCAGACGTTTGGACATCTTCTGTCCGTTTTTATCCAGCACCAGTCCGTTGGAGATCACGTTGCGGTAGGCCACCGAATCCTTCACCATCGTCGCGATGGCATGCAGGGTGTAGAACCACCCGCGCGTCTGGTCCACGCCTTCGGCGATAAAGTCGGCCGGAAATCCCTTCCCGGAGTCGATCAGTTCCTTGTTTTCAAACGGATAGTGCCACTGGGCGAAAGGCATCGAGCCCGAATCGAACCATACGTCGATCAGGTCGGCTTCGCGGCGCATCGGGCGTCCCGTATCCGAAACCAACACGATGCTGTCGACGATGTGCTTGTGCAGGTCGAGATGCTCGTAGTTTTCCTCGCTCATGTCTCCCGGTACGAAATCCGGGTACGGGTCCTCGGTCATCAGTCCCGCACGGATCGACTTGGCGATCTCCGCCTTCAGTTCGGCTGCCGAACCGACGATCTTTTCCTCCTTCTTGTCCTCCGTGCGCCAGATCGGGAGCGGAATACCCCAGTAGCGCGAACGCGAGAGGTTCCAGTCGTTGGCTCCGGCCAGCCAGTTGCCGAAACGCCCCGTGCCGGTAGCCGCCGGCTTCCAGTGGATCGTTTCGTTGAGTTCGCTCATCCGCTCGCGCACCTGCGGGATGCGGATAAACCACGAATCGAGCGGATAGTACAGCACCGGCTTGTCCGTACGCCAGCAGTGAGGGTAGGAGTGCGTATGTTTCGCGGCCGAGAAAGCCTTGTTTTCTTCCTTGAGCTGGATGATGATCTGCACGTCGAGGCTCTTTTCCGGTTCCTCGCCCGGTTCGTAGTAGGCATTTTTGACGTACATACCGGAGTACTTGCCCAATCCCTGGATAAAGCGCCCCTGCAAGTCCACCAGCGGCACCGGATTGCCGGCTTCGTCCAGCACCAGCATCGGCGGGATGTCGGCCAGTTTGGCCACCCGCGCGTCGTCCGCACCGAACGTCGGAGCGATGTGTACGATACCCGTACCGTCCTCGGTGGTTACGTAGTCGCCCGAGATCACCCGGAAAGCCTTTTCCGCATCCCGATAAGGCAACACCAAGGGCATCAGCTGCTCGTAGTGCGCGCCCACGAGATCCTTGCCCTTCAACTCTCCCTCGATCCGATAGGGAATCTTCTTGTCCTCCGGCTTGTAAGCCTCGAAATCGGCCTTACCGGCCGCCTCAAAGAATTTTCCGCCGAATACCGACGGCAGCAGCACCTTGGCCAGGATCACATGTTCCGGAACGAAGGTGTATTGGTTGAAAGTGCGTACCAGCACATAGTCCACCGCATCGTTCACGGCCAGGGCCGTATTGGACGGCAGGGTCCAGGGCGTAGTGGTCCACGCCAGGAAGTACACGTCGCCTTCCTTGCGCCAGGCCTGAGGCAGGGTATCCTTTACCGCACGGAACTGTGCCGTTACCGTCGGGTCGGACACGTCGCGGTAGCACCCCGGCTGGTTCAATTCGTGGCTGGAAAGCCCCGTACCCGCCTTGGGCGAATACGGCTGGATGGTATATCCCTTGTACAGCAAGCCTTTGGCGTAGATCTGCGCCAGAAGCCACCATACGGTTTCCATGTATTTCGACTTGTAGGTGATGTACGGGTGCTCCATGTCCACCCAGTAACCGATGCGGCGGGTCAGTTCGTTCCACTTGTCCGTGTAGCGCATCACCACCTGGCGGCAATACCGGTTGTAGTCCTCCACCGAGATCTTCTTGCCAATGTCCTCCTTGGTAATGCCCAGTTCCTTTTCCACGCCCAACTCTACCGGCAGTCCATGGGTATCCCAGCCGGCCTTGCGCTGCACCTGGTAACCGGACAGGGTCTTGTACCGGCAAAAGATGTCCTTGATCGTGCGGGCCATCACGTGATGGATTCCCGGCATGCCGTTGGCCGAAGGCGGCCCTTCGAAAAAGACAAAGGACGGAGCGCCTTGGCGCTGCGAAACGGACTTCTCGAAGATGCCGTTTTGCTCCCAATATTTCAATTCTTCCCCAGCCAATTCGGTGAGGTTCAACTGCTTGTACTCTCTGAATTTTTTATTGCCCATAATTTTCTGCCGGCGGGGAACCGCCTCGCTTGTAAGAATTTGCGAAAATACGCATTTTTCCGGTTTTTTCCTCCGGCCACCCTGTCTTTTTGCACATTTGCCGCCGTAACCCGCAAAATATTTGCACGATAAGTTCCCTTTGCCTATCTTTGCTCCGGATTCCGCAGAGTCCCCGCCCCCGGCGGAGATTCATTTATTAACTAAAACCTATCGTTTTGGACCCCGACCCGTATTGTAGTCCGCTGTTGTTGTTTGCTGAAAACGTCGATTTTCACGCGATCGCCTACATCCTTCTGCTCATCCTGTTGTTCATGGTTTCGGCCCTGATGTCGGGTTCGGAAACTGCGCTGTTTTCCCTCTCCAAGTCCGAGATCGAGACCTTCCGCTCCTCGCGCAACCCGAGCGAGGAAAACGTGGCGCGTCTGCTGGAAAAACCCGAACGGCTCCTGGCCACTATCCTGATCGTCAACAACTTTGTCAACATCGGCATCGTCCTGATCTTCGAATACCTGCTGCGCTATTATCTGGTCATCGAACACCCCGTGCTGCGCGTGGTCGTCTCGGTCGTGCTCACCACTTTCCTGCTGGTACTCTTCGGCGAAGTGCTACCCAAAGTTTACGCCACCGGCAACTACAAGGGCTTCAGCCGGTTTGCCTCCGGCCCGATGACCGTCGTGGTAAGCCTGATGCGCATCTTCAGCGCTCCGTTCATGCTGCTCTGTCGGGGGCTGGAAAAGATCCTCGCCCGCCGACCGCACGAAACCCTCTCGGTGGACAACCTCTCCCAGGCACTCGAAATGACCGCCGGCGGCGAACTGGACGAAGACGGGGAAAAACGCATCCTGGAAGGCATCGTATCCTTCGGCAAGACCGAAGCCCGTGCCGTGATGACCCCCCGCACCGAAATGTTCACCCTGGCGGACACCTGCCCCTTCGAGCGGGTAAAAAGCCAGATCGTCAAACAAGGCTACTCCCGCATCCCCGTTTACCACGAGGACCCGGACCACATCATCGGCATCCTCTACATCAAGGACCTGCTGGGTCACCTGGACAAGACGGACTTCGCCTGGCAATCGCTCCTGCGCGCTCCGCTGTTCGTCCCCGAAAACCGCAAGATCGACGACATCCTGGTGGACTTCCAGGAGCAGAAAAACCACATGGCCATCGTGGTGGACGAATACGGCGGCACCTCGGGCATCCTCACCATGGACGACATCCTCGAGGAGATCGTAGGCAACATCTCGGACGAATTCGACGAGGAAGAAACGCCCTACACGCAGAAAGACGACACCCACTTCCTCTTCGAAGGCCACATCTCGCTCAAGGACTTCTACCGCGCCATGGACTTCGACGACCGCCAGGAGGAGACCTTCGAAGCCGCCAAAGGCGAAGCCGACTCCCTGGCCGGATTCCTGCTGGAACTCTCCGGCGCTTTCCCCAAACGCGGACAGGAGATCCGCTTCGGCCGCTATGCCTTCACCGTCGAATCCATCGACCGCAAGCGCATCCGGCAGATCTCCCTCACTCTGCTCCCCGACGCGCAGGATGAGGAACAAGACTGACCCTTTTTCCGGTTTGTCCCTCGTGAAACAGTTCCTCCAGACAGGGGCACTTGCATCCTCACCCCTCCCCGAGGTGATTGTTGATAAATAACGCGCGGAAAATACCCCGCGCGTCCCTCTTTTTTTAGTAACTTTACCCTTTCGCAAAACCAATCGCGCACCTTACGCCTATGTTCCTCAATCCGAAAGAAGACCGATCCGACCTCATCGCCCGGTTTGAATCCATGCTCAAGGAGGGTTCTCCGGTCTTTTTCGATTCCTCGGCCTGGGAGGACATCATCGACTATTACCTCCGCAACCTCCAATACGAAAAGGCCGGCATTGCCGCTTCGATGGCCCTGGACACGTACAGCACGTCGTCCTCCCTCTCGCTGGCCTGCGCCGAAGCCTTCATCTACGACGGCAATGCCGAACGCGCCCGTCAGATCCTCGACAGCCTCGCCCCCCTGTGCGCCGGCGATGCGGACTACCTGGTCACGCAAGGGCTCTACCTCTCGTACACCAAGCAGTCCAAACAGGCCATCGAATGCTACCTGGCTGCCTATCCCGAATATGACGACCGCCTGCGGCTGGACATCCTGCTGGGCGAAGAGTACGCCACCACCGGCAACCTGAGCCTGGCGGCCAAATACCTCCAACGCGCCGTGCTGGCCAATCCCTCGGATGCCGACACCATTGCCCGCCTGGCCGAGATCTATTCCTTCGGACAGGACGACGCGCAAGCCGTCCGCTTTTTCAACCGCCTGATCGATACCGATCCGTACAACGCCGACGCTTGGCACAATCTCGGCATTTTCCTCTCCAAACAGGAAAAATGGGACGAAGCCCTGCGCGCCTACCAATACACCCTGCTGCTCGATCCGCAACGTGCCATGGCCTACTACGACATGGCCGACGTGTACGAACAGCGCGAACAATACGACCTGGTGGCCCGGACGCTGCTCGAACTCCTTTCGGTACGACACTTGGAAGACCCCTATCCGTACCTCCGCCTGGGGGAATGCTACCAAGCGATGGACGACTTCGACAGCGCCTGCGAATACTTCCTCAAAGCCGTGCATTACGACCCGCAACTCTCCCGCGGATGGTTTGGACTGGCCGCCGTACACTTCGATGCCGGCTACAAGAAACAAGCCCTCGACTACATCCGCCAAGGCATGGCGGCCGACCGCTACGACATCGACTGCCTGCGGCTGGCTTGGGAGATCGAGGAATCGCTCGAACGCTACGACGACGCCCTGACCCATTTGCAGGAAGTGATCGACCACCCGGAGAGCAACGCCGAAGACTACCTCGACCTGGCCTACTTCCTCTACCAGCGGGGACGGCTCAAGGAATCGCTCGATACCCTGAAGACCACCCGGACACTTTTCCCCGAAGCCCACGAGGTCTTCTACCACCTTTGCGCCCTGTATTGCGCCCTCGGTCAACAGGAACGCTGCCTGGAGATGTTCGAGCGTGCCGTGCGCCTCGCCCCGGAAATGATCGGCGTGCTGCGCGACAATTACCCGGACTTGATGCGGGTGGACGAAACCAACAAGAAGATTTATCTCACACAAAAATAAAATTCAAACTCTATGCTCAAAAGACTCCTTCTTCTATCCGCCGCAGCCGCGCTAATGGTCGGATGTTCCGCCAAGAAACAAGGCGCGGAGATGGCGCCGGTGGACGTTACCTGGACGATGGCCGGCAACATGCAAGGTCCGGACAGCGCCTATTACAAGACGGTGTTCACCTTCCACAACACCTCGGATCGCCCGTTGGACAACAACTGGGTCATCTACTACAACCAGTTCCCGCGTGTTCCCCTGCATTCGGATTCCACGCAGGTAAAGGCCGAGAAAGTCATTGCCGACTTCTTCCGCCTGTATCCCACCGAGTATTACCAGCCGATCGCCCCCGGCGATTCGCTCGAAGTAACGATCCTCTTCCGCGGATCCTCCAGCAAAGAGATCGAAGCCCCGATGGGCATGTACTTCGTTCCCTGCGACGAGCAGGGAAAGGAGCTCACCCCGCAAAAGATGAACCCCGTTACCATCACCCCGTTCGATCCCTCCACTTCGGCCCGCCGCAACAAGAACGACCGCTACCCCTATCCCTACGGCCCGTTCCAGTATGCCCAGGACGAAGACCTGGTGCTGGATGCCCCCTTGCGTTCGCTGGACATCATCCCTTCGGTAAAACAAGGACGTGAGACGGGCGACACCGTTGTCATCGGATCGCGCATCGCCCTTTCCGCCGCAGCCGGGCTGGACAATGAAAAAGACTTCCTGGCCCAGGTACTCGAAAAGGACTATGCCGCACAACTCTCGGATTCGGCAGCGTATCCCATTTCGCTGGCCATCGACTCTTCGGCCGCCTGGACCAACGGAGAAAGCTACCGCCTGGAACTCACTCCCGAGGGGGCTTCCATTACCGGAGCATCCTCGGCCGGCGTGTTCTACGGCATCCAGACCCTGCGCGCCGTACTGGGCATGAACACCCTGCCGCTGCGCACGCCTGCCGTATCCATCAGCGACTATCCCGACTTCGGGTACCGGGGCATGCACCTGGACATTGCCCGCAACTTCCAGACCCCCGAGGCTATCAAACGCCTGCTGGACATCATGGCTTACTACAAGCTCAACGTGTTCCATTTCCACTTCAACGACGACGAGTCCTGGCGTCTGGAGATCCCCGGCATTCCCGAACTGACCTCCTACGGTGCCCGTCGCGGCCATACGCTCGATGATAAGGACATGCTGCATCCCACCTACGGTTCCGGTCCGTTTGCCGACGACACCACCTCGCACGGCTATGGCTACTTTACCCGCGAGCAATTCATCGACCTGCTCCGGTACGCCACCCGCCTGCACATCCAGGTCATCCCCGAGATCGAAACTCCCGGCCACGCCCGTGCCGCCATCTACTCGATGAAGCACCGGTATGAAAAATACAAGGATACCGATCCTGAAGAAGCTACCCGTTACCTGCTGCACGACCCGGCCGACACGTCCGAATACACCTCCGCCCAAGGCTTCCATGACAACGTGATGTGCGTAGCCAACGAAGGGGTGTACAACTTCCTGGACAAAGTCGTTACCGAACTCCAGGCCATGTACCGCGAAGCCGGCGCTCCGCTGGTGGGCATTCAGACCGGCGGCGATGAAGTGCCGCGCGGCTCGTGGCTCGGTTCCCCGGCTTGCCAGGCTTTGATCGACCAGGGAGTTGTCGCTTCCAAGGACGATCTGCGCGACTACTATACCGAACGCCTGAAGAAGATCCTGGACGAAAAAGGTCTGAAATTCTACGGTTGGATGGAGATCGCCACCAAAAAAGGCAAAGTCAACCCCAAATTCCAGGATGCCGGTTTCGTCGCCTACTGCTGGGATACGGTCGGCGGCTGGGGCGGTGAAGAGATGCCCTACCACCTGGCCAATGCGGGAGTCGATGTCATCCTGTGCAACGCCCCCAACCTGTACTTCGACTTTGCATACAACAAACATGCCGAAGAACCGGGTCTCTACTGGGGCGGTTGGGTAAACGAGCGCGACTCGTACAACCTGCTGCCGTACGACATGTACCGCTCGGTACGTATCGCCCTGAACGGCACCCCGATGGATTGGGACAAAGCCGTGAGGAAAGCCAACGGCACCCCGAAAGAACGCCTGACCTCCGAAGGCAAAAAACACATCCTCGGTATCCAGGGCGAGTTGTGGAGCGAAACCATCAAAGGCGAGCAGATGATGCAGTACTACATCTTCCCCAAGATCGTCGGACTGGCCGAACGCGCTTGGGATGCCGTTCCCGACTGGTCGATGATCTCCGGCAAGCAGACGCGCGAGAAAGCCTACAACGAGGCCCTCGGTGCTTACCTGACCAAGATCGCCCGCAAGGAAATGCCCTACTGGGAAAAACAGGGCATCAACTTCCGCCTGGCCTCGCCCGGTATCGAGATCAAGGACGGCATGCTCTACATCACCAATTCCGTTCCCGGCACCTCGGTACACTACACCACCGACGGCAGCGAGCCTACCGAGCAGTCGCCCATCTGGACGGCTCCCGTACCGGTAGAAGGCACCAATATCCGGGCTGCGACCATCGGTTTCGGGAAAAAGAGCGTTACCTTCCAATACCAAGCTGAATAACACCCGGGTATTCTCGGAAAAGCATCCCCGCGACGAAAGTCGCGGGGATTTTTTTACCCACCTTCCGAATACCGGGAAATATTTTTTCGCGGAAAAATTTGCACAGGGAATATTTTCGCCGTACATTTGCCACCGTCTAACGACAGACAACCGGTCCCGTAGCTTAACTGAATAGAGCATCAGATTACGGCTCTGAAGGTTGAAGGTTTGAATCCTTCCGGGATCACCAAGAAAGCCCCTGCATTGCGCAGGGGCTTTTTTAACATAGTTTACACCCAAATTTACACCCATACATTAACATTCAGATACAGATTAATACTTGTTTATCAATATATTAAAGTTACAAAACTGAACCTAAACCGTCAAATTTCCCTTTCTTCTTTTCGGCCTATTTTTCACCTCCTTTTCAAAACACTTCATTTCCTCCTTAAAATTGAACACTTGTTTTTAACATAAAAACACTTTTCCAGTATATTAGGAAAAGGATTTAAGCAAAAAAACACGTGTAAATACTTTGACACTCCTTTTCCACCCTCAAAAAGAAAAGGAGCAAAGCTTTCCGTCCTCACTCCTTTCCTCAAAATCGGCTGGGTAAAATTCCCCCTCTCGAAACCTCCCAACCTCCAAATATATAGGTTCAGGGTATCCGGGAAGCTTATTTTTCTTTTTCCATTCCTCCTTTTCACCACAGGAAACACCCCGGTATCATCCCCCATTTAGACGGGGGTGGTCTTCATACCTCCCTGACCATTCCGTGTATGCCTCTTTCCCAAAAAAATTCCGAAAAATTTTTCCCCCTATCGCTGCGCTAAGCTATTAGAAGAGTGAAACAGGTATTCAACATTTTTTGGAATTACATCCCTTTCCTTAAGAGTAATTTTCCAGTTTTTGTTGAACATACCCCCTATAAAAGCCAAAAGGCCACCCATAGTAAAAGGAATGGCCTCCGGCTTTCTTGGTGAAATCTGTTTGGCTGGTTGTTTAGTTTAGGTTTCAACAAATTCTGGAAACTACTTTGTTTTATATAGGGTAATTTTCCAACTTTTGTTGAACAGGCTGGTTACTGTATAACGCTTTTAGCAGAAAATATCCGTGTATACCGTCCTTTTCTGCCTTTGATACTTCCGTTGTCATGTTTGCAGTGGTAGTATTTGTCAATGTCTGTCACTCTCGCTGGTTTCGGAATCCCCAATGCGCAGTTTATCTCTGAGAGTATTTTTTTGATATCATCATCAAACCGGACTTGCGGTAAGGTTGTTATTTCCTTTGCCAGCATTTCAACTATTTTTGTTGTTTGGGCTTTATCGGAGCATTTGATAAGTTCCCTATCCACATATTTCGTGCTGTAACCCAGTTTTTCTACCTTCTCCCTGCCTAAGAGCTGGTAAGCGTCTATGACGCATTGATGATCCCTCCATATGTGGGATATTCCTTTGTTGAACTCTGAGAAATCGGGTGAAATACCTTTCTCCTTGCATTCTTCGTTGTATTGTTCGACGGCATCTGCATACTCAAGGAATGCATCTTTGAAACTGTACCGATGGTTCTTTGCTGAACTTGCCAACCGGTCTATTTCTTTCTGCACATCCTCATCCACGTGGATCGTGAAATTTTCAGCTGTATAGGAGTCTCTCAGTCCTTGTGTCGTATAGGATTTTCTTAGGTAATAGTTTACAAGGTCTATCCTCAGGATGTTTTCATCCGCATACACTTTCCCGTCCTCTCCCAATACGATGCAGTCATTGCGGAGATTTCCGCTAAGGGTCAATGCTTCATATGTCTGGCTTATGCTTTCCGGCCTCATTTTATTGATGTCCTCCGCATAGTTTCTGGCTTGTTCAAAGTCCTCTCTTATGCTTGCCAGGTATTCTTCTTCGCTGTTGTTTCTGTCATATCGGTTTTCCGAGAAAATGTGTAGAGCATGATTTTTATACCTGCTGTTCCGGATACGCCCCATGATTTGGGGGATCATCGTGCTTACATCCAGTAAGGTGTGTTGTTTGTAGGCATCCGAAGCAATGACCGTTACACCATTTTTGTCGTATATATCCGCTCCGCAAAAGGCGGTGGCGGTGTAAAAATTGATGATTTTGGATTGAGTGTCCATTGTTTCGATCTTGTATTTTTTCCCTGCTTTGTAGATGTTTTTCTCGTCATTTTCGGAACAGACTATTCGTACGTGTTCTGGAGGGATGTCTAAATCGTAGGCGATTTTTACCGATGTATTGACGCTGTTGATGAAGATGTGTAGGTTGATATCCGTTTCTCCGGTTATATGCTCCGTATAATTCTGCCTTACCAGTTCGGTCAAGGATTTTTGCACGCTCCTCACCGGGATTAGCCGGATGTGCTTTTGTTCCGTTTCTCCCCATTCTACCTTTACGGTAGGATTGCCTTCCAGTTCTCTGAGTAGTGACAGTCCATGTAAAGGAGTTGCTGTCATGAAACATTTGTTGTCGTACTTCGCCGCGTTGGACATTACTTCTCGCATGGTGTGCGGTTTCAATTTGTACCAGTAGGCCAACATATGGTATTCGTCTACCAGTACTTGCGCATTGTCATACGGGTTGAAATGCAGGGATTCTAGCCAGCATCCCGTCTTCAGGAACGAATCGTAAGTAGACATGATTTTCAAAGGATGTTTTTTGCCCCATACCCTTCGGCAGTAATCAGCAAATTCTTCGTAACAGACGCCAGCGTGGACACCAAATATTTCGTAGCTATCCTTTCCCGCTTGAGCCAGCTTGTTTTTGATCAGGTTCACCATCGGAACCAGTATGATGTAGTTTTGCTCATTGCAGAGGGCTATCGTTGTCCCTCCGCAGCCTGTTTTGCCTTTGTCGAACAAACAGTTCATCGGCAAGTCTTTCATTTTCTCCGCCAAGTACCTTGTACCGCCCGGAGCGTAAATAATCTGCTCCCCTTGGGGTTTTTCTATCGTCATTTATAGTTTAGATTAAGAAAAACAATCCCTCCCTCCGCACTTGAAAGGTGTTATCTAATGTGGCAACGAGGTGCGGAATACGCTTTCGGCTTGCGTTTTAAGGTGGTCGGTTCAGGGATTTTGCAATAGATATATATTGCTTCCCCATCGGGAGTCCCTGTAAAAAAGCGGTAAAAGTAGGTGGTGGTGGTTAGCTGTTTGTCTGGTAGAAGATGGACTTGTGGTTTTGCCTCTTGCGCAAAATTACCATGAATGCAAATATATAAAATTTTCAATGAAAAAGCAAGTCTATTGAGGTAAATATATTGTCAATGTTGAGGATTTAACATTAAACGTCGAGATACAAAAATCCCCTCCTTTGGAGGGAGGGGACTTGTCTTAAATGTTATTTTCTGTCTTATTGTCTAGCTTACCAGACAATACCTTTAACCGAGCCTCAAAGCTATCTTTTGCTCTTTTAGATGCCACACAAAACAACCCATACAAAGAGGCCAATACACATGTAATAATCGGTAGTGGGCCTGAACCATTTATCAGGGATGCAATGGACACCGCAATCATGTTGATAATAACCGTGAGTAAAAAAGCGTATTTGAGGTTCAAACGAAAATACCGCAAGTTATCATACCGTTCGATGTATTGTTCATAAAGCTGTGTGTTCTTTTTAAACACCCTGATTTCCTTTTTCAATAGCAGTCTATCTTTCCGACGTTTGATCAAGAAACCTCCCTTAAGGTAAGATATATATGTACACAAAGCCATACAACACTGACCTAACAAATACAACACCCCGATAAAAACAACCCATAAACAAGGTATATCTTTCAGATTGTCATACACCTGTGTATTATACAGATGATCCAAGTATGTCAAGTCCAACAGCACCACTAGGCCGGGTATCATATAGATCATGACATCCCGACCCAAGTGCTTGAATATTTCGGATAATCCATTTAACATGGTCTTTAATGCTTATTTTTCAATGATTTGTACGTTGTCATAATCAAAAATCCAACTTAGAGACTTTCTCCAGCCTTTCCAAACATATAGCGTGCTCAAGGGGGTGTTATTTGCGTGAAAGGTTTTCAATTCAGTATTTGCGCTCACATCCAGTGTTTTAAGTTTATTCTCCTCCACACTTAAGTATTCCAAGGCGGTGCACATGCTTACATCCAGCGATGTGAGTTTATTCTCTCCGCAGGCTAAGTAGTACAAATTTTCTAAACCGCTCAAATCCAGCGATGTGAGCTCGTTTCTGCTGCAGCAGAGTGTTTGTATGTTTTCTAAACCGATCAAATCCAATGCT
Source organism: uncultured Flavobacteriales bacterium (assembly GCA_902478645.1). Classification (GTDB taxonomy): domain Bacteria; phylum Bacteroidota; class Bacteroidia; order Flavobacteriales; family UBA1820; genus Merdimorpha. Next base: position 17,792 of record CABSLV010000015.1, read on the forward strand.
TTAAGTCTGTTGTTCGACACTTCTATGGCTTCCAAGGCGGTGCACCCGTTTACATTCAGTGATGTGAGCCCATAATTGTAGACCAAGTAGCGCAAATTTTTTAAACCACTTACATCCAGCGATCTAGGGTAATAGGAGTTTCCAGATATATATAAACCTTCCAGAGAAGTACATGTGTTTATGCCCAATAAGCCCCTTAGCTCACTTACATAAATCTCCTTTAATGCCTTACATCCACTAATATTGAGATTGATGCAATGAACATTAATGCATTGGAGTGAAGAACAATCGCTTAAATCCATATTTTGGATGTAAGAGTCGTCGAGATAGATGTATTTCAGACTTGGGTGTTTCCCTACGGTTAAATATTGGAGATCGGGTGCCTTGCCTAGATTCAAGGTGTCCAATAAGGTGTTGTAGCTTACATCTAAAGACGTAAGGTCACATGTCGCTCCATTATAGTCTTCCAAATATTTCAACGAGGTAAAGTACTTAATCCCGTTTAAGGATTTCAATGTCACACCTTCCCTATAGAAGAGTATTTTTTCTATCTTTTTGATCTCTCCATATTGCAGGATGCCGTCTCCGGTGGCGTCAAATTCTCTGACGCACCATTTGTAAAAGTCATTGTCAAAGTCGGAAAGGGGGACGGGATCGTAATCGCCCAAGTTGGGTTTCCAATTATTTCCACCGCCATTCTCATTGTCACCACCGCCATTCTCATTGTCAATTTTTGTGCATCCTGCCATAACAACGGCTATAAACAGGAAAAAAATACTTGTAGTTTTCATTATCAGTTCTTTTTTAATTTTTCAATCAATGTGTGCTTGAAAGGTCAACGATTTATTATCGTTCCCTCGGTGTAGGTGTTGAAGGCTACATAGTCTGTTGTTATGTGGTGCCGGACGAGCGAATAATTGATAAATTCGCAGGCTTTTTGCATAGCATCATTCTGTGTTTCCCAGATTACGCCGGAATTGTTGATGATACGTACTTGGAAATTCGATGAACCGTCAAAAAGTTCATCTGACAGTTGAACTCCACAAATAAATTGGGTCGAACTGATGGCTTCTAACTCGATCATGATTTAATGTATAGCCCCCATCCAGTACCGAAACGAAGAAGTTAGTGTATGGGCATAAAAAAAGCGTGGTACTGTAAACTTATGATTTGCAAAGCGAGGTTCTAGCAAAACCTTAACCACAAAAAATAAGCAACAGCCCACGCCATACTTATACAAATATGACGCAGACGTCGTATGCTTATCCTTGTCGGTTAAAAAGAAACTTGCTAGATTTCGCTTTAACAAGGACAAAAGCTTAACGCCTTTTTGTTCAGTAAAATGAACGGAATAATTTCCGTCATTGCAAATCTACGTAAAATACTCTATTTGAAGAATAAATACCGTAAATTTTTACTGAGCATCTGGGCTGTTGCCGTATCAAAACTACGCGAATATTCCTAAAAATTGTTGTAGGATAAGATTTTTATTTGTTTGAACTTGCCTATTAATCGAGATAAGTGTTCACCGCATCCCTCTTTGTGTCATCCTCGATGTGATAATACCGGGAGAATGCCTTGGAATTGGCACTGTGTCCACTCATTGAACCGATCACCTCATTCTTGACTTTCCGATGCAGAATGCCTATGAAGGTTCTTCGTGCCATGTGGGAAGATGCAACGTCGGCTATCGAAACCCTTTCTTCCTGTCGGGTGAGTGGGTTTAGCCTTGTGACGGTTCGTGTGATGTTGGCAAATCTAAAAAGCTCCTTGATGTAGTCGTTGTACTTCTGCGGACTGATGAAGGGGAGCAGCTTTTCATCTTCCTGTGTTGTGTAACGGTCGAGGATGCTTTGTGCTTTGGGACAAAGGGGTACTCGTGCTATGACGGGTCTTTCGTCCTTTGTCTTTCGGGGGATGTACTCGATAGCTCCGTTCACTACGTTGTCCTTTTTAAGCCGTATTAAGTCGCCTACTCTGCATCCTATCAAACATTGGAACACGAAGATGTCCCTTGTTTTTCTAAGCCTCTCGTCGGGGATATGGAGGTAATAGAGGGTGTCGCGTTCTTCTTTGGTGATGTAGATGGGGTTGCCGTACACTTCGGGTTCGATTTCAAACCGTAAAAATGGGTTGTTCGTGGTGTAGCCCATCTTATTGGCATAGCCATAAAACGCTTTCAGACGGGACAAAATACCGTGCGCCGTATTCTTGGACTTGTCCGTCAAAAGACAGGCGCGAAACCGCTCCAGATGCGTCAAATTCAGGTCATTCAAAGGGTCCTTAACCCTTTCTTCGTTACAGAAGCGCAAGAAGTGTCCGACCGTACATCTGTAATGCCTTTTACGGCCTTCTGACAGGTTTTTGAAGCGGATATACTCATTGATATAATCCGCGAACGAACGTGCTTCTACAGGCTTTATTTGACGTTTTGCAAGACGTTTGATAGCTTTTTCTTTCCGACCTGTAAGCACTCTTAGTTTGTTCAGTATTTCAGCTTTTGAAGGTTCGGAATGCACAGCATCGCAATACGCAAAATAGCCATTTACCTCGCGTTTTATCTTGGCGATAAGGGCGTTTACTTCGTCAGCATTTACGCCGTTGTCCGTGACGAAAAAAGGCTGTACTTGTCCCTCTTCCATCCAGTCGGATGCGCTTACACGATAACCTATCGGATATTTTATCCGTTCTCCGGGATAGGAGATAACCGCCAGGACAGGCACGTCGGTGGTGTTTACACCCGAATTTTCACAGTTGTTCCGTTTTTCAAGCGTGAAATTGATTTTGTTTTTCATTGTGAATACGTGGTTTACGTATCCGAATGAAGATGCAGAGATGCAAAAGGGTTACACCCAAATATTAAGTTAATCACCCCTTTTTTTGAACCTAACCCGTGCTTGACGGTTTTATTAAAACCGGGCTACACGCATGTGTAGCACTGAATAGAGCATCAGATTACGGCTCTGAAGGTTGAAGGTTTGAATCCTTCCGGGATCACCAAGAAAGCCCCTGCATTGCGCAGGGGCTTTTTTATTGGGTATCACCTCTCCAAACCTGCCCATTTCCGAAAAACCGCCCCACAAGAAAAGTCCCGTCGGAGCATTTTTCAACGCTCCGACGGGACTTTGCCAGCCAACTTCACTGCCTCTCCAAAGAGCCACCCTGCCCCTTCTTGGCAGGATACAGTGGATTATCTTTTGGCTTTTACCACCGCCTGGTCGATCTTCGTGCCGTTGCGGTCGTAAAGGGTGAGCAGCAACTGATCGTCGTTGCCTTCAAGCAGGATCGCACCGACCGTACGGCCGCCTTCGCTCCAACGGCATTTGATCAAGTCCTTGTTGTCGGTCCATTCTTTGAGTTCCTGTCCCCGTTCGTTGTCCGAAGAAGGCGTCTGAATGTACACCGTACCTACCGAACCATCGGTTTCCTTGCCCTGGTACACGGCATTGGTGCGGGCATAGATGTGGTTGTTGGCTCCGATGGCCAAATCGACACCGCACTGGTCGAACAAGTCTTTCCACCGGTTGTATTGGGAAGCCCGACCATTATTTCCATAAAACCACTGGTAGTGCTCCATCACCACGATGTACTTCGAGGGATTGTTCTCGATCACTTCCCGCACCCATGCCTGAGCCGCAGCAAGATCCTCGTCACTATGCATGTCTTCGTTGTTGAGCATGATGAACAGCGCAGGGCCGTACTTGAAATAGTAACATACCCCTTCTTCACCCGAATAACCGTTGAGCGGATTGTTGTTCACATGACGGAAGTATTGGTTGCTCAAGTGTTTTGACTGCCCGTCCATGTTGTCATGGTTGCCATTTACACCTGCCCAAAGATATTTTTTGAACTGAGGCTGGTCGTAGAGCTCCTTCCAGAAGGAATAACTGCCGCCCCAGGCGCACACATCGCCCACATGGAGCATCAGATCGAAGTCGCCCCCGTTGCACACCTCGAGCGTATCGATCATGGCCATCGCCGAAGCCACCCGGGCCGGCAATGGCAGGTAAGCATGAAAATCGGAGATGATCCCCGCTGTCCAGGATCCCGAACGCGGTGCCGTCTTAAAGTAACGCACCTCGCTCATATTCCCTTTTTCACCCACACGGTACATGTAGCGGGTATCGGGTTTGAGTTTGTCCAGAGAAACGGTGCACCGCCAAAAGCGCGCCTGTTCGAAAAAGCTCTCTCCGGTAGCTTTCTTGGAGAAAAGGCTGTCGAATACCGTGCAGTAGGCCTGCTCCGCGCGGGTCGTCCGGGCTTTCTTCCAGAGCGTATCACTCGCTTCGGTCCATTGGCAGATCGCCTTGCGGGCTTTCTGATCGCTGTGCCAATTGATACGCACCTGATGCCAGGTCTCCTCGCCCGGGTTGGCGATCACGGTGTAGGCACTCGGTGCCTGTTGGCTCTCTACGGCGGGCTGAGCCGACACCCAACACGACAGCCCCCACAGAGCCGCCGCCAGGAACATTGCTTTGTTTTTCATACCATGCAAAACGTTTTTTAAGATGATCGAAAAGCAAAGATAGCCAACTTTTGCCGGGAAACCGCCGCAATATCCCGAAAAAACTCGGGCACAAAAAAAGGATCCTCCGTTGCAGTGCCGAAAGCGCCGCAACGGAGGATCCCACCCTCGAAAGGGGAAAAGACATTAAAACTCGAGGTTCAACTCGTCCAGATACAGCACGCTGGAGGTGCTGCCGGTAAACTGTGCCCCATCCTTGCTGCTGGTAGCGGTGATGAGCAGGTACAGGTCGCCCGAAGGGATGAAGTTGTTGTCCTTGTAGGTGAGCTCGATGTAGAAGGGACTATAACCATCCGTGGTTTCCGAGCTGGTCAGACGGCCATAGGCCACGATGTTCTCATCGCCGGCCAGATCGCTGGTCGAGCCACCAGGGTAAGAAGTATCGTCCGTAGTGTCGACCGAATACTGCTTGGTGGCCAGTGCGATGTAGAGGTCCATGCTGTCCATACCGCCCGCCTGTTCCTTGCCATCGATGTAATCGATCGTCCCGGCCTGGTAGTTGTAGTATCCCGTCACGGCGATGGGCAGGCGTCCCTCGTTGGGGATACCAAAGGTCATTTGGGCACCACTGGTCGTAGCTTTATTGAACGTTCCGAGGAACAGGTTGCCGGCAGCAAATTTCTTGGCCCATGTAGAATTGATAAATGTGGAGAACATTTTGCAGGCTTTCCCGGCCACCACTGTCGTTGTTTCGGGTGTAGTCGGATTGGATTTCAAGGCTCCCGTACCTCCGGAACCGCTTTCATTGCCGTTGCCATTGCCCCAAACATTGCGTCCAGAACCTTCCTCGCCGATCAGATCGGCCGTTCCTCTGGCCAGCACAAAAGCGGAAACATCTTTCGTAAACCAGTTGTCGAAATTGGAATACGGAAGTTGCGAATCGTACATGATATTGGGCGAAGAATGAGAATATCCGGCATCGTAAAACAACTTGCCATCTACCGTCAGGGTGGCACCGTCTTCGTTCAAAATATAGCAGCTGGCCACCAGACTGGAAGCGATCGTGGCGCTCGCGCCGGAAGTAACGGTCAGAGCGTATGAGATCACCAAGCGGCCTCCCACTCCCGAGAGCTCGCTGCCATCGCCTACTTCCAACTCCGTGAGGTACAGGTAACCGTTCTTGACCGCCAGGTTCGCTCCGCCCGTCAGGGTCAGCTTCGAGTCGATCTTTGCGCGGCCGTGGTCGGAGGCGACGAATTTGCCGTTCCATCCATTCCACGAGAGGGGAGCGGTCCGCCCCTCGACATTTATCGTGAGGGTGTAGTCACCCGTTACGGTGACATCGTAGGTAGGCAGAGTGGCCGATGCGGTGAGCTCTACGTCCGCTCCGAGGGTCAGGGGGGTTTTCCCTTCGGCGATGGCCTGGTTCCACTCGGCTTCGTTGGTGATCAGATTCGGCCGGGCATCGATGTTCAGATCGCCCAACGTATAGCGGTAACCTGCCTCGAGGGCTTTCCCCGGCTTGGTAAAGGTATAATCCCCTGCCGAGGTCGATACCGTGATGGTCAGCTCACTCGAGCCCAAATCCAATGTCCCCGAAGTCAAAGCCGCCATGTAAACCTTGTACGGCTCGCCCACGGGAAGAACCGGCGCATCGGAAAATATAACGGAAAGATCCTGGATTTTACTTCCTCCTCCGTACAGGCTGACCACCGCGAGCCCCGAATTAAAAACATAATCCGAGGAGGAGATAGTAACCGAGTTCAGGGTTACATCCGTCCCGGTAGTATTGGAGGTGAGGAGAATGGGGAACTCCAGCAAAGTACTGTAATGCTTCAGCGAAACCGAGATATCTTGGGCAGCCGCACCCTCCGACACGGTAAACTTGTCCGAGAGAAGGGCCATGGTTTTCAGCCCGCCTTCGTGGGTATTCTTGGTGGGATCGGTGACCGTAATCTCAAAATCACTCCTATCCACCTTATCGCCGTAATTAAACATAATCGTGCGCGATGAGGCAAAACTGGTGGAGACATTCGATGAGGCCAGGTAGTATTCCCCTTCGGGGATCGCCTGCGAAGCGACGAAATCGGCCTGGCGGCTATCCTCCGAGAGGGAAGCCTTGTCCAGGGTCAAGGGGTAGGTATTTTCGCTGGTATTGGAGATCAACAGGAGTTGGTCGCCTTCCTCCCACAGGAGCGAAAGACCGTCTTCGTGCAAGGAAGTACGGGTAGAGGGGGGTGGTTGCGGTTACCGAGATGCGCAGGCCTTCGACCGAGGAGGTGCGCATTCCAGTGTCCTTGGTGCAGCCGGCGGCCAGGGCGGCCAAGCACAGGGAAGATAAGATGTATTTCGTGGTTTTCATTCCGGATTGTATTTGTTTCGAATTTGTTGTTTCCGTTTACCAGATGCCTCCGTCGCCATAGCCGGGCGCCGAGAGGGCGAACCCGTGTTCGACATCGACCTGTACGACCTCTGCCGTGGGGGCGAGGTATTTTTCCAAGGGGCGCTTCTTGTTGTTTTTCATAAGGATAGCGTTTTTACATTCCGTTATATAGTGTCCATGTATCGGCCAAATGTACAAATTTTTTGAAAAAAACGAGGCCGTCTTCTTCTTCTTTGAATCGAAAAAAACGAGATGCTTCATCCGGAAGGGCGAGGCGGATTTTACCTGGTATCTGTCCCTTTTTTCGTTTTCACTTTTTCATAGGTAGGTGTTCTGTCGAAAAACGAGTATTTTCGTCGGGTTATTCCCTTATCCCGGACATGAAAATCACCAAAATACCTCAGCTCGGCATCCGCTTTATCCAAAACATTCCCGATGTCATCACCCTCGGGGAAGACTTTGCCATCTTCGACGATATCAGAGCCATTCCTGTCCTGGAACACCCCATACGCATCGAGGCTCTGGCCTTTTCCATGTGTCTGAAAGGACACATGGAACTATCCATCAACATGGAACGCTATTCGATCGGGCCAGGAGACATAATCCTGATCCGCTCCAACAACATTCTCCAACATCTCTCGCACAGCGACGATCTTTCTGCCATATTCATTGCCATGAATGTCCATTCGACATTGGATATTATTTCGCTGATCAAGCGGACGCTTCCTCCAACTTATCACTACATGAAAGAAGCCCCACTGATCCACTTGGACGACCAGGAAAAACAATGCATCTCCGAACACTACCGCCTGCTGAAGACCAAAGCCGCCGCAACGGACAACCCGATGCGCCGGGAGATCATCGTCAACATCCTGAGAGCGATGATCTACGACTTGATCTATATTTCCCAACAAAAAATACCACAAAGCAACACCTCAAAAGGACGGGAAGATCAACTGACCGAACTGTTCATCCGGCAGATGGAAAACTCTTTCCGGGAACACCGCGACGTGGCTTACTACGCCGACAAACTGTGCCTGACGCCGAAATATCTCTCGCAGATGGTAAAGAAAGCCACCGGACGCACCGCCGGCCAATGGATCGACTACCGCGTGATCCTCGAAGCCAAAGTCCTGCTGCAAACCACCGACATGACCGTCCAGCAGATCTCCCAGGAACTGAACTTTCCCAACCAGTCCTTTTTCGGCAAATACTTCAAGAACCTCACCGGGATTTCACCCCAGAAATACCGGAAAGAATAAATCCCCGAAGCGTCCCGCTTCGGTCTTTTTTGACCTTTTCCCTGGATCCATTTTCAATGCCCGCCTTTAATACAGTATGTGCACAAAACGTTATCTCGTCCCCGACGATTTTTCCGGGTTTGGGGTTATCCTAAAGATCATATTTCGTTTTAAAAACACGGATCATGCTGCTGTTGAGCGCAGACCGGTCACTACAGATATACTGAAAATACATTTTGTAGCGGCCTTCGATCACGGCACAAAATACGGCGCCGATTTTTGTGACGATTCTTCTCCCCGCTGCTATAATAATGATTATTATTTTGCTTTTACAGACGGGGGTATGTCGGGTACTGAATCTACAGGCTATTAAGAACGTGGTAAACGCAGTAAACCAAAAGAAAAAGACCATACAAAAAATCCCGCCAACTAAAAGTTGACGGGACTTTCTCTGTTCACCGGGAAAAATCATCCTCGGATTTCTTCAAATCTGCGGCGTATTTCCCATCAGTTGTAAAGGGGGCCGGGATCATAAATAGCCCCCTTATAACGACCGTCACGCATTCTATCCGTGATGTAAAAAGGAGGAAACACCTCTCCCCATTCGGCATGTCGGTATTCCGCAGGGATAGGACCTACTATTGTTATCATCGGCTCATTGCAGTACTTGATAACCCCATTGTAAGGTAGGAGATCTATGTAGTCTTATCTATCTTAAAAATATTCGGACCGGTTCGTCAAAAGAGACCTTTCCGACCTTTTCCCAGGAGGGGCCCTTCCTACGCTACTTCTTGAAAATAAAATAAACGGCTCCGATCAGGCACAGAAAACCCATCAAGTGGTTGAGCCGCAGGTGTTCGGTTTTGAAAAACAGGAGCATAAAGACGGTAAAGACCGTCAGGGTGATCACCTCCTGGATGACCTTGAGCTCCACCAGGGAAAAAGGTCCTCCGGTCTCCTTGTACCCCAAACGGTTGGCCGGCACCATGAAGCAGTACTCCAGCAAGGCGATGCCCCAACTGATCAGCACCACCGCCCACAAGCCGAGTTTTGAAAACCAGGCCGTCTGCGCCATACGCAGATGTCCGTACCAGGCGATGGTCATAAACGTATTGGAACACACCAGCAGGAGAATGGTAAGCAGCGATTTGGACATGACTTTTTCTTCGTTTTTTCCGGTGTGCAAAGTTACAAAACAAGCCCGTTCGATATTATTCCCGCCCGACAAAAGATTTTTCTGCTCCCATAGTGCTTCCCCACATTCGGAAGGGACGAGAGAAAGTACTATTCCGGCACCCGTTAGATAACTTTTATTTATCTATTAGTAGAAAATACCATTCGTTTTATTTATAATCAACCCTTACCTTTGCGCCCTGAAAAACAACGACACCGACATGAGAAGACTCTTGAGAGAAAAGTGGAGACGGATCGTCTTTTTGATCCTGATGAGCCTGTGTATCATCCCGGACACCGACATGCAACCCATCTTTTCACCCGCCCTGGCGCTTTTCGCCGGGATCGTCGTAGCCAACACGATGGGCAATCCGTTCGAGAAACTGAGCCGGGAAGCGGTAAAAACCCTGTTGAAAATCGCCATCGTGGGCCTGGGCTTCGGCATCCACGCAGACAAGGCCATGCAGGCCGGCGGGAAAGGCGTCCTGCTGACCGTCTTCAGCATAGCCCTCACCCTGGCCTTAGGGACATTCCTGGGACGGAAACTGATCGTGGATAAAAAGACCTCGTATCTGATCGCCAGCGGCACAGCCATCTGCGGAGGCAGCGCCATTGCAGCCGTCAGCCCGCTGGTAAAAGCCGAGGACAGCCAGATAAGCCTGGCCCTGGGCACGGTATTTATCCTCAATGCCGCCGCTCTGTTCATCTTCCCGCCCATCGGACATGCGCTGGGCCTCTCGCAGGTGGAATTCGGAACCTGGGCCGCCATCGCCATCCACGACACGAGTTCGGTGGTGGGCGCGGCAGCGGCTTACGGGCCGCAGGCCGAAGCGACGGCCACGACCTTGAAACTGGCCCGGGCGCTGTGGATCATCCCGCTGTCCATCTACACCCTTTGGGCGTTCAAGAGCAAGGGAGGGAAGATCAAAATCCCGTACTTCATCCTGCTGTTCGTGGTGGCCATCGGGATCAACACGTGGTTCCCATCCCTGGCTCCGCTTTACTCGGGCATCGGGATTGCGGCACACCAGATCCTGATCCTTACGCTCTTTCTCATCGGCGCAGGGCTGTCGCGCCACACGCTGAAAAACGTGGGCATCCGGCCGCTCCTGCTGGGGATAAGCCTGTGGGTAGTGGTCTCGGTAGTTTCCCTGACGGCGATCCTGTGCTTCTAACAGCGGTGTAAACCGCCGTGCGTGCAAGCAAAAGGCCGGAGGCAATGCCTCCGGCCTTTTGCTTGCACGCACGGCTAAGGATCAATCCTTCTGGAAGAAAAATTCCAGAATATTGCCCAAAAGCTCGGTCCGCTTGTCCTGCCCCTCGACTACCTCGATGGGGAATCCCAGCACCACCGTGCGGTAATCGTCGCCACGGTAAGCCACCGCAGCGCTGATGTTGTTGTCGGCATAGCGCATCACGGTAAAGGCCTTGTCACCCACCGGCACCAGACCGTCGGGCGATTCCACGCTATACACCTGCTCGTTCGGACGGGTACGGAACGTATAATGTCCCGCCAGCGAAGCATACGGAGACACGGCCGGCTCTACCTCGCCCGTGCTGGAAGCGCAATCGGTCATCCAGCGGAACTTGAGCACCTTGTTGGCAAATTCCTTGCCCTGCTTGTCCACCCAAGGATTGTCCCACAGGTCGCTGGCTACATACGCACCGCTAACCAGGATATTGCCACCGGCAGCCGTATAGTCGGCGATGGCCTGCTGCATCGCAGGGGAGAAAGCTTCAAAATCTACCCGATCTTCGGTGTGGCCCAACATGCTGCGACGCTGCTTGCCCAGGATCAGATCGACTGCCTGATAGTCCTTCATGTCCACCGAGCCGTTTTCCACCGATTCGTTGCTGGCCGAAACGAACGAGTAGCCCAATTGGGCCAAGGAACGCCCGTGAACCGCCGGATAATCGAACGTGTTGCCGGCTACTACCTTCGTCTCGTAATCGCCATCGGACGCTCCGAATCCGGCCGAATCGTCATCCATCCAGGGAATGCTGCGACGGAACTCGTGCATCGGCCCGATGTAGGAAATATCCTCCTTGTACGGCACGCCGCTGTCGCGGAAATCCAGGAATCCGGCATACGTACTGTCGCGCGAAGCAAAACTTTCGGGAGCGCTCACCCGATCGAAACCATTGACGATAAGCACCGTACCTTTCTCGTTCTGGGCACGCATCGCCGCCAGGATTTCGCTATCGAAGCTCTCCCCGCCCTTGTTCACCGCCGTTACCTTGTAGGAATACATCTGTCCCGGGGCAATCGAAGCCGTATAAACGGTATCCTCCACCAGCGTTCCATTGTCGAACGCTCCATCCCCCACGCGGGTATAGACGATGTACGCATCGGGCATAGCCGTGGGTTCGAGCGTATCGGCTACCGGACTCCAGCGCAGGCGAACCTGGTCGTTCCCGGCAAATTCCACCGAGAAATTGTCCACCGGAAGGGGTTGCACCACATACGGGCGGCCGTCGCGGGCACTGAGGAACTTGAGCATTCCCTTGTAAATGGCACGCGAGACAACAAAGCGGAAACGCGGATCCAGTCCATACCGCATGTCGGCAAAATTCTGGTGGGAGAGCAGCTCCAGGAGCATCGAGGGCACTTCCGGGATACGCGACTCGGCGTAATTCCCGTTCATCAGTTGCCGGCGGGTAAAGTCCGGAGCGCACTGTGCCCGCACGTCACCCACGATCTGCGTCTGTACCAGGTCTGCCAAATCGCGGTTGTCGTAACGGGAAGTGCCGTTGGCAAACTCCGTCTTGTCGTTCGACTTCAGGGTGTAGATGGACAGGGCACCTACGATCGTATTGTCTTTCTTGGTACCGGCATCCGAATGGAAAGCAAAGGAAAGATCGACCGGAATGTTCAGTCCTTTTGCATCGGGATTTACCGACGAACCGCCTGCCAGATAATTCACCCAACGGGGACGACCACCATAGTCATCGGTATAATCCTGTCCCTGGTAAGCGGCATATACCGAGTCGGGGACACCGGCCCACTGCATGAAATAACGCGCTCCTTCCGTAAAACGGGGATAACCGCTCACGATCGGCTCCGGAGTGATACCCATCTCCGCCATCCGGCGCGCATCGCCTGCCAGGAGCGAGGTATCGGCCGGCACCGTACGGGCGATGTTGCCCATACCGCCGCCTATCTTGATCCCGTCGGCCGTTACCACCGAACCGGCCTGGGCACTGCGGTTGGTCAGTTCCACCCGGCCGCTGCGACCCTTGTCGAAGTCGAACTTGCCGAGGTAAACCCACGTGCCGCCGCCCATCTTTTGGTTGACCCGGAAGGAGGTCTTTCCTCCCTTGTGGTAAACGGTGTACAGGGCATCATCGGCGCTCTCGGGCAGCGTTTTGTACGATACGTACACGGCATAGGTGCCTTCCTTTTCAAATTCGGGCTGCCATACCGCTACGCTTTCCTTTCCCTTGGTAACGGTAGCCACCTGGCGGTAGGTTCCCATCTCGAAAGGATTTTCCCCGTCCACGTAGAACTCCTTGGGGTCGGCAAAGCCCACGCCTTGACCGGCCTGCCAAGCGTATTCGCCGTTCTTTTCATAGTATCCGGATACCGTAGCGTCGTTGTCCGATATGATCTCCTCGATCTGCCAGTCCCGCTCGCGCGGCAACAGCACCACAGCTCCGGCACGTTCGAGCATCGGCACCAGGAAAGGCAGGACAAAACTCTGGGTGAAGACATCCTCCACCGTCTGGAAGATCCGAGCCCGCTGCCATTCCCACCGCAGCAGTTTCTGTTCGTAATAGTACCCGTGGCTCTGCCACATGGCAATATGACGGCCGTAAAGTCCCTCGGTCGGAGTGAACGCCTGGTCCTGGGGAGCCACCAGCGGGGTGGGGATATTTTTGAGTTTTACCGCTTTCTTGCGCGCGTTCTGCTCCCGGTAATAACGCGGGATGAGCTCGTTGATCTCCTTTCCCTCGCTCACGGCGCGCAGACGGTACGAGGAAAGCCCGGCCGGGAGGCTGTCCTTGAGGATCGCGTAAATATCGGCACAGACGTCTTCCCGCATGGGATACTGAGCCAATACCGGGTTGTAATACAGCGTGATCTGCCCCCCGGACACCGCGAGCGAATCCAGGCGCACACGCCCCACGTAATAATTGTGCGTCCCCTGACGGGAGCGGCAATACGCGGTAAGCGTATCGTCCTTTGCCTTGAAAAACGCGGTATCCACCGGCGTCTGGGCCTGTCCTTGCAAGAAGGAGACCCCGCCCAGCAAGGCGCAAAGTACAAATTTGATGTTCATGATAAGGAAGTATTTTGTTTTCAAGATTTTCTACTTCAAAAGCACAAGCGGTTACAAATGTAGCCAACTTTTGCCGATATTCTTTCGCAAAAAGGCAATTTTGCACGCGAATTTTTCCCGGCCCCGAGACATCCGAAACGCCCGAAAAAATACGTAACTTTGTTTTTCATGCTGGCAAAGGACATCATCGGCAACCAGGGCGTCCGCGCCCTGCTGGAAAGCTCCGCCGACCGGGGACGGGTGGCGCACGCACAGTTGTTCGTCGCTCCCGAAGGGGTCGGTGTGCTGCCCATTGCCATCGCGTACGCCGCACGGGTGCTGGGCATCGAACCGGACAAGGCGCTCACGCATCCGGACCTGCATTTCGCCTTTCCGGTCAATACCACCCGGGAGGTAAAGAAATCCCCGGTGAGCGACGACTTCCTCGAATCCTGGCGGCGGTTCGTCCGCGAAATGCCCTATGGGGAACTCCCCGACTGGTACGCCTTGCTGGAGATCGAGAACAAACAGGGCCTCATCGGCAAGGAGGAAGCGGAATCCATTGCCAAAAAACTCTCGCTCAAGTCCTTCTCCGGAGGGTATCGGGCGATGATCATCTGGCATGCCGAAAAGATGAACCCCACGGCGGCCAACAAACTGCTCAAACTCATCGAAGAGCCTGCCGAAAACACCCTGATCCTGCTCACTACCGACGACCCTTCGGCTATCCTGCCTACGATCGCCTCGCGCACCCAGCGGATCGACCTGCGCCGGATCTCCGAACGGGACATCGCCCGGGAATTGGTCGAACGCTACCAGGCTTCGCCCTCAGCTGCGGAAAATGCCGCGCGAAGTGCACAAGGAAGCATGGGACGCGCCCTCAAACTGCTGCGCGAGGGCGGACACGCCGGTATCTTTCCGGAGATGTTCGTCCGGTTCGTCCGCTCGGCTTTCATGGCCAAAAAAAAACCCGCCGAACTCAACCGCCTGCTCGAATGGGCCGACCGCATGGCCGCCCTTTCCCGGGAACAGCAAAAACAATTCCTGCAATACTGCTGCGAGGTATTCCGCCAAGGATTGATGTACAACTACGGAGCCTCGGCCCTGGTCTATCCCCAGGAATTTGCCGATGGGTTCAACTTCGAGAGCTTCGCCGGCTACGTGCACGGGCGCAACATCGCCGACATTTACCGGGAACTCGACCGGGCGCAATACCACATCGAGCGCAATGCCAATTCGAAACTCGTATTCTTTTCCACCGCGGTAAACCTCACGCGGTACCTGCACACCAAACCGATATAATTGATTATTTTCCTCATCCGAACATGGACGAAAACATCCTGATAAAAAACGCAAAAATCGTAGATGAAGGCTCGATCGTCGAGGGCGACGTATTGATCCGCAAAGGCATCATCGAACGGATCGACCCCTCGATCAGCCTGCCAGTGGGCACGCGCCTGATCTTGGCCGACAACCAATACCTGCTCCCCGGAGCCATCGACACGCATGTACACTTCCGCGATCCCGGGCTGACGGACAAGGCCGATTTCGCTACTGAATCCACTGCTGCCGTCGTGGGCGGGGTTACCTCGGTGATCGACATGCCCAATACCCTTCCCCCGGCGCTCACTCCGGAACTGCTGGAAGAAAAGTTCGGCATCGCGGCTCAGAAATCGTCGGTCAATTACTCCTTTATGATCGGGGCCAGCGAAAGCAACCTGGAGGACATCCTCCGTGCCGACCCGGCGCGGGTAGCCGCCGTCAAGGTGTTCTTCGGCTCCTCGACGGGGGACATGGCACTCAAGGACCCCGAGGCCATCGAACGCTTGTTCGTTTCCTCGCCCCTGCTCATCGCCGCGCATTGCGAAGACGATGCCCGGATCGCAGAAAACCTGGCCAAAGCCCGGGAGGAGTTCGGGGAAGATATCCCTGCGGAGATGCACGCCCGGATCCGCGACGAAGAGGCCTGCCTGCGAAGCTCCTCGGCAGCGATCGATCTGGCTAAGAAGACCGGCGCGCGCCTGCACCTGCTGCATGTAAGTTCGGCCCGCGAGTTGAAACTGCTCTCGAGCATGAAAACCGGTTCGTACAAAAAGATCACGGCTGAGGTCTGCACGCACCACTTGTTTTTCGACGAGCGGGACTACGCTACCTTGGGCAACCTCATCAAGGTGAACCCTTCGGTAAAATCGGAAAAAGACCGGCAGGCCCTGTGGGAGGCGTTACTCTCGGGGCGGATCGATACGATCGGTTCGGACCACGCCCCGCATACGGCCGAAGAAAAAGGCCGTCCGTACCTCAAGTGCCCTTCCGGCGGGCCGATGATCCAGCACACCCTTCCGGCCATGCTCTCCGAGGTAGCCAAGGGACACATTACCCTGGAGCAGGTAGTGGAAAAGATGTGCCACAATCCGGCGCGGATCTTCCAGATCAAGCAGCGGGGCTTCCTGCGGGAAGGATATTTCGGCGATGCGGTACTGGTGGAGTTCAACAGCCCTTGGCGTGTGCGTCGCGAGTCCCTGAAGTACAAGTGCGGTTGGTCGGCCTTCGAGGGGCGGATGTTCCCGGCGCGCATCACCCACACTCTGGTCGGAGGACAAGTCGCCTACGCCGAAGGCAAACTATATCCCGTCACCTCGCCCACAGCCCTGACCTTCGAACGATAAACCGACCGAACTATGTCCGTTTCAAAATTTTACAGTAACTTTGCGCGCGTATTTCTCCTGGTGCTGCTCTCGGCAGCAGGCGTGGGATGCAAGTACCGGTACATCGAAAAACCGGAACGCCTGCTCTCCCCCGACGAGATGTCCGAGGTCATCTGCGAACTGGCTTACCTGAATGTCGCGGAAGAACAAGGGGCTTTCGAGCAGGACTCGGTCCTGGCCAAAATCGGCAAGAAAGCCTTTGTCCAGAAACTGTACGAGCAGTACGGCATCGACAAACAGATCCTCCAGCAGAACAACGAGTACTACATGGAGAACAACAAACTGTACGTAAAGATCTATTCCGACGCGCTCAACCGGCTGAACATCCGTCTGGGCGAAGAGGAAAAAAACCAGGAAACCCCCGAAGAACTCACCGACCCCAACGGTTGGGTGCTATGAAGACAAGACAAGATATGGCCCTCGGCGAAAAGCTCTACCACGCAAAAGTCCTCCTTTTCGGAGAATACGGCATCATCAAGGATTCGATGGGGCTGTCCATCCCGTACGATTTCTACAAGGGAGCCTTGGTCCTGCCCGAAGGCGAGCCCGATGCGACGGCCCGCCAATCCAATGAGCACATCGCCCGCTTTGCCCAATATCTGGAAACGCTCCACCAAGACCCCACCTTCGAAGCACACATCGACACCGGATCTCTCCGCCGGGATGTCGAAGCAGGCCTTTATTTCGACTCGAGCATCCCGCTGGGCTACGGAGTAGGCAGCTCGGGCGCCCTGGTAGCGGCCATCTATGAACGGTATGCCTCCCCCCGCAAGAAACCCGAGGAACTCACCACGGAGGACATCGTCCGTCTGAAAGGGATCCTGGGAAAGATGGAGAGTTTCTTCCACGGACACAGTTCGGGACTTGATCCGCTGATCTGCTACATGAACCTGCCGATCCTGGTGCGTCCTCACGGGGCGATCGACCCGGTGGGGATTCCGGCCTCGAACGCACAGGGGGCCGGGGCGATCTTCCTGCTGGATTCCGGGATGCAACACGCTACCGGAAAACTGATCGACATCTTTTTCGAGAAGATGAAAAACGAGGGCTTCCGCAAGATGCTGCGCGAGGAATTCGGCGCACTCAACGATGCCTGCATCCAGGCTTTTATCGAAGGACGGAAAAAGAGCCTGCTGGAAAACGTGCGGGCGCTCTCGCAGGTGGTCCTGACGCATTTTTCCCCGATGATCCCCCGCAGCCTGCGCAAAATATGGCTCAACGGACTTCAAACGGACACCTACTACCTGAAACTGTGCGGAGCCGGCGGCGGTGGTTTCGTACTGGGATTTACCGACGACTACCGCAAAGCAGCCCGTATGCTTCGGGGATACGCCACGCAGCCGATCTATCGTTTCTGATCCTATGGACCGGGCGAGGAACTCCCACCGCAGCCCCCGCGGGGAATCCCGCATGACGATCCTGGCCAAGATCGTCAGCCTGTTGTCCCTCACCCGGGTGTACAACATCGCTCTGATCGCCGCCGCGCAATACCTCAGTTGCATCTTTTTCTTCACCTCCCGACCGCCGGACTTTTCGGTGCTCACCGACCCGCATTTTTTCGTTCTGGTAGTCTGCACCTGGATGACGATCGCCGCCGGATACATCATCAACTTCTTCTACGACAAGAACAAGGACCTGGTCAACAGTCCTGTCAAAAGCCGGATCGACGGGTTCGTTTCCCAAGCGACCACCTTGAAGCTGTACTTGACGCTCAATGCCCTGGCCGTGGCCTCCAGCCTGTACGTCTCGCTGCGCTCGGGGGTATTCTTCGCGGGATTTGCCTTCCTGCTGTGGTTTTACTCGCACAAACTGAAAAAAATCCCCCTCGTATCCAACCTTTCGCTGGCCTCCGTAGCCATCATTCCGCTTTTCGCTGTCTTTTTCTACCGGAAGATCGTCGATATCCAAGTGGTGGTGTCGCACGGATTGTTCCTGTTTTTCCTGCTGGTAGCCATGAGCATGCTGAACGACTTGAACAACCGCCGGGGCGATGCCGTATTCGGCTATCGGACTCTGCCGGTAGTCTGGGGTGAACGGGCGGCAGCCAGCGCAGCGGCGGCCGTACTGGCCGCCGCTGCCGCTTGCACCGCTGCCGTGCTGGTCTTCGAGCGGGGAAACGCTTTTTTCCTCTACTTTCTCGTGGCGGGGGCCGGACTTCTCTGCGGGACGGTCGCTTTGTTGGTTTGGCCCGCAGACAGGGCCTTCCGCACGATCCTGGTGGGAATAAAACTCCTGATCCTTGTCGGGCTGCTGTGCATTCCGCTTCGGGTCGTTCCGTTGTAGTGTTAAAAATTTCCGACATTTGTAACCCGTCTCTTTTTTCTGCGTATAGTATAATGTTGCGGAGTTCCAAACCCTCCCGACAAACGATACTTCATGAGACAGCTTAAAATCACCAAACAGGTTACCAACCGCGAAACCGCTTCGCTGGACAAATACCTTCAGGAGATCGGAAAGGTAGGTCTGATCTCGGCCGACGAAGAGGTCGAACTGGCGCAAAAGATCAAAGCCGGCGACCAAAGGGCGCTGGATAAACTCACCAAAGCCAACCTGCGTTTCGTCGTGTCGGTAGCCAAGCAATACCAAAACCAGGGGCTTACCCTCCCCGACCTGATCAACGAGGGCAACCTGGGACTGATCAAGGCCGCCCAGCGTTTCGACGAGACCCGAGGTTTCAAATTCATCTCGTATGCCGTATGGTGGATCCGGCAATCCATCCTCCAGGCGCTGGCCGAACAGTCCCGCATCGTCCGCCTGCCGCTCAACAAGATCGGTTCGATCAACAAGATCAACAAGAAATACGCCGAACTCGAACAGCTCAACGAACGGGCTCCTTCGGCCGAAGAGATCGCTCAGGAACTGGACATGACCGAGGAGGATGTCAAAGAATCCCTGAAGAACTCCGGCCGGCACATTTCGATGGATGCCCCGCTGGTGGAAGGCGAAGATTCGAACCTCTACGACGTGCTCAAGAGCGGCGAATCGCCCAACCCCGACCGAGAACTGATGAACGAATCGCTGCGCATCGAGATCGAACGCGCCCTGCAAACCCTCACTCCGCGTGAAGCCGACGTGATCCGTCTGTACTTCGGGCTGGGAGGGCAACACGCCATGACCCTGGAGGAAATCGGCGAAACGTTCGACCTGACCCGCGAACGTGTGCGCCAGATCAAGGAGAAAGCCATCCGGCGGTTGAAACACACCTCGCGCAGCAAGATCCTGAAGACTTATCTGGGATAACCCGATCCGTCCCTTCCCGGGCGGAAAGCCTCCGCCGGGCCTTTCCGCAAACTTATTCCCCGGGAAGACCCGGTTTCTTTTTTATCGCATTTACCAAACATCTTATACCGATGACCGATACAAACATAAGACGAGCCACAGGCGGCGATGCCGAAGCGATCCTCCGCCTGATCCAAGACCTGGCCGAACAGCACAACGCCTCGCAAATGATCGTCTGGAACGCCGACGACCTGCGGGAAAAAGGCCTCGAGGCGAAACGCCCTGTCTTCGAAGCTCTGGTAGCCGAGACCCGAGACGGACAAATCGTGGGCTGCGCGATCTATTTCGAACGGTTTTCCACCTGGAAAGGGCCGAACCTGCACATCGAAGACCTGATGGTCCTTCCGGAATACCGGGGACAACACATCGGCGAAGCGCTGATGGATACCGTAGTAGCCGAGGCCCGGCGCCGGGGGATGAACCGGGTGGAACTGGACGTAGAGGGACACAACGAGGGAGCCATGCGCTTCTACCACCGCAAAGGCTTCGATACATCCTGGCATGCGGCCAAACTGTATCTGGACGGAGAACACTAATGTGTCTCACCAGATGGCCTGCCGGCTGCTCAATCGGCATCGAGCGTCCAGACATGCGTCCGCCCCTCTTTCGGCGGATTGGTATTGATCGTGATCCCGCGACGCAGATACGCCGGTTCGGTGTCCCGACTTCCGGTAACGGAACGCCCCGAAGCGGCCATGCGGGAAGAAGCTGCCACCCCACGGGGAGCCGCCGAAGCAGACAAGACCTCGTCGATCCCCGAATCCAAGGGAGACGTCGGAGAGGAAGCACGCCGCTGATACGGCCTTGGTGCCTCCGCCTGACTCACATCCGCCCGAGCGAACGACGAATATGCTCCTTCGCTTAACTCCGGTACCGACACATCGTCCGGATCGAGGCGAAGGGTATGGATAGTAAATACTTTCTTTTCTCCATTGGGCAGCACCCGCTCTTCGGTATGCACATCGTCCTCCCGGGAGGCCTCCGGAGAAATGTTCAGGGGAGCCTCCGGGCCTTTTTCCAGGGTCATCGAACGATAGTCGGGGGCACTTGCAGACTCTTTGCGAAAATCCGCCGGATGCTCCGACGAAGGGAAACCGGCGGCGATTACCATCAGGCTCAGTTCGTCGGGATCGAGCGAGTCGTCCTGCCCCATTCCCCATTTTACCGGCGAGTCGTTTCCGGAGCGTTCCCGGATGATGGTGGTCATCTCGTCCAATTCCTTGGCCGGGAAACCGCCCTTGCCGTACTTGACCACGAAGATGAAACCTTTTGCCCCGTAAATGTCCGCATCGTTGAGCAGCGGGGAGGTGAGGGCCTGTTCGGTCACTTTCTTGACACGTCCTGCCCCACGGGCACGTCCCGATCCGAGCAAAGTCGTCCCGCTATCGGTGAGCAGAGTACGGGTATCAGCCAGATCGACATTGACGGTAAGGGACTGGTTGATCACCTCGGCAATGCTCGAAGCGGCGGTGCACAACACCTCGTTTACGATGGCAAAGGTGTCGCTCATGTCCACATCGCTATAAATGTCGAAGATCCGGTTGTTGTTGATGATGATCAGCGAATCGACCGACTTGCGCATCTCGGCGATACCGGCGGCGGCTACCCGGTCGCGGCATTCGAACTTGAACGGCGTGGTGACGATACCGACCGTGAGTTTGCCCATGTCTTTGGCCATACGGGCGATGATGGGGGCTGCTCCCGTCCCCGTACCACCCCCCATCCCGGCGGTGACGAACACCATCTTGGTCTCGTCCGGGAAAAGGCTGCGGATGTCGTCGAGGCTTTCTTCCGCTGCATGACGGCCTACCTCGGGTTTGGAACCCGCACCGAGCCCTTCGGTGAGCGAGGCCCCGAGCTGTATTTTCTCCGGCACCGGACTGGCTGCCAATGCCTGCTTGTCGGTGTTGCACACGGCAAAATCCACCGCCGTACCGCCTTTGCGGAACATGTGATTGACCGTATTGCTACCGCCCCCTCCCACGCCGACGACCTTGATCTCGTGGCGGGCGTTTTCCGCCTTGGGAACAAACCGTATCTTATCTCCGAATATCGATGCCATATTATTTCCTGCCTTCGTATTTACTGCTGACCTCCATTGCCGCTAGTATCGCGGATGCCACGGGGGCAAACCCGCTCCATTTTTTCTTCCTCCCATTTTAGCGCTGCACGCCCGGCGAGCCGAAAGGGGAACGGAGAACCTTTACTCTATCTTCTTGAGGAATTTGACGATCGTCGCCTCTATCTTTCGGTTCCAGTCCCGGGAGTTTTTCCCCTTCGGTTTTTCTTCGGGTTCTTCAGGTTTCTGCGGCGAAGGGGCTTCTTCTTTCTCCTCGTCCGGTTCCTCGACTTTCTCTACCCGGACAGGTTCGGCCTCCCGAAGGGGTTCCTGCGCGGGGGATGCAGCGGGAGTTTCCTGCCGAGGGGTTTCCTCGGGCGAAGGATCCGGCTGCGGCTCCTGATGCTTCTCGACCGTAACCCGCATGTGCATTTCGGAGAGGACATCGTCCAAGGGCAACTCGACCGTATCCTGCTCCAGATGTTCCACCGAAGACTGCACTGATTGTTCTTCGAGGGTGGGTTCTTCCTGTGCGGCTCCTTCCAGCCCGCTCAACACCAGTCCCACGCACGTCGAATACGCCGGCGAGGTAAGGCATTCGCGGTTTTCCTCGGAGAGGTAAATGTTGGGCGTCCCTACCCGGCAACTCATCTGCGTCTTGAACGAAACCAGTTGAGGCAGGTGTTTGAGCTGCGCTCCGCCTCCGGTGATGACCCCCCCGCCGATGAGGCTTCTGTTGGGTTCTATCTGGCGGTAGTGGGCGATCTCGGCGTTGATGTCGTCCAGGATTTCGTCCATCCGGGCGTAAATGACCCGCGAGAGGGATTTCATCGAGATCTCCTTGGGAGGAAGTCCCTGAATGACCGGGATGGATACGATGTCCGTATCGAGGTTGGCTCCGGGCCAGGTCGAACCGAACTGCACCTTGAGCTTCTCGGCATAGCGTCCCAGGATGGAGCAGGCTTCCTTGATGTCGTTGGTGATCGCTTTTCCTCCGAAAGGGATCACGGCGGAATAACGCACCAGGTTGTCGCGATAGACCACCAGGTCGGTCGTTCCTCCACCTATATCGACCAGCACGACGCCGGCTTCTTTTTCTTCGTCGGTTAGGGTTGCATCGGCCGAGGCGATGGGTTCGAGTTTCAAACCGGCCAGTTGCAGTCCCGCCCCTTCCACACAGCGTCTCACGTTCAACAGGGGAGCCACCTGGCCGATGATCACGTGGAAGGTTGCCTCCAGGCGCTGGCCGGACATGCCGACCGGTTCGAGGATGCCGCCTTCGGCATCTACCTTGTATTCCTGGGGCAATACGTGAATGATCCGCTCGTGATCGGACAGAGGAGTCTTCAACACGCGTTCCACCAGGCGATCGACGTCGGCCTGGTCGATGACCCGAAGGGGATTCTCCCGGGTGATATAGTCGGTCTGACGCACCGAGCGGATGTACTGCCCGGCGATCCCGACCGTTACCTGTTCGATCTTCACTCCGGCGGTCTGCTCAGCCTGCGCCACTGCATCGCGGATCCCGGCAATGGTCTTCGATATGTTCTGGATGGCGCCTTTGCTCACGCCCGTGCTCGGGCTTTGGCCCACCCCGATGATCTCCACCGAACCGTCCTCCTGACGGCGGCCCACCATCACCGCAATCTTGGTCGTACCGATGTCCAGTCCTGCCGCTATCGTGTTGTTGTTGTTTGCCATATCGTTTTTATCCTCCTATTTCTTTTTGCAAATCACGTAATTCCCAAACTCCAAATTTACGACTTTATACGCATCCGTCTTGCCGACGGAAAACAAATACGCATAAATTATCCCGAAATTCTCGAACTTGAGGTCCAGCTCGTCCGCTTCGCCCAGCACCACCTGCAGTCCCACCCGGGTATCCAGCGCAAAGTCGTACACCGCTTTCCCGTTCTTCTGACGTCGGGACACCCGGATGCCGACCGTCTGAGCCGAAAAAAAATCGTCCTGTTCCACCCGGGCGATCACCTCCCGCACTTTCGGGAATGCCTCCCGGTCCACCTGCCCGGACACCCAGGGGACGTCCACCCCTACTCCGGCCCGCACCGGCATCAGGCGATCCTTGCGGCTGACGTAGTAATTGCCCGTATCGGTCACCAGACGAAACGAAGGCTGCTCCTCCCAAAGATCCACCCGCACCTCGCCCGAAGGGCGGCGGTACACCATCGCGCGTTCCACGTACGGGCTGCGGGCGATGTGCTGCTCCAAGGGCAACAGCCTCCCCGGGACGGAATCCGAGGGGACTCCTTCCAACTTTTCCTCGACGTACTTCCGGACGGTCTCCCGATCGACAAAGCCGTATCCGGACTCCTGCTTCGACTCGACCCTTACGCGGGCAGGTCCCGAGCCGGCATGCTCCATCAGCACGGCAAAGACCACAAAGGCCGCCACTGCGAGAGAGAAGATCAGATAAACCGTACGTTTGGACATAGCGAGCCGAGGGGTCGAAGGGTTATCGTTTTTCTTTCAACAGTTTTTCCACCTGATCCACAATATCGGAGGTGGCATGGGGGCGTGCCATCTCGGAGATGTTGCGGGAAAGGTCCTGACACAATGCCGGATCCTTGATCAGCCGCATCACGGCATCGCCCAACTCGAAAGGCAGCTTTTCGCTCTCCGGGATCAGGATGGCTGCCGAGCGGCTGGAAAGTGCCTGGGCATTGTGCCGCTGGTGATCTTCCGCCACGTTGGGCGAAGGGATGAGGATGGCCGGTTTGCCCACGATGCAGAGTTCCGACAGAGTACCCGCCCCCGAACGGGAGATCACGGCATCCGCGGCCGCAAAAGCGATGTCCATCTCGGAGATAAAGGGAAGCAGTGCCACCCGGGAGGCATAATGTTTGTCCGGATACGCCTCGATAAGCCGATCGAGCATCTCGCGGTAACGGGCATAGTACGTCCGGCCGCATTGCCAGAGGAGTTGCGCGCTGTTTTCCAGGAAAATATCCAGATTGGCATACACCGCTTCGTTGATCGCCCGCGCTCCGAGCGAGCCCCCGAGCACCAGGAAGGTTTTCTTTTCGGTATTCAACCCGAAGGTCTCCTTGGCCTGGCGTTGGGAAAGTCCCGCATCGGTAATGCTGCTGCGCACCGGATTGCCGGTAAAGACGATCTTCTCCCGCGGGAAAACCTTCTCCAACCCCTCGTATGCCACACAGATGACCCGCGCCCGGTGGGAAAGGATCCGGTTGGTCAGCCCCGCAAAACCGTTTTGCTCCTGGATGAGGGTGGGAACCCCCGCCAGCGAAGCGGCAAACAGCACCGGAGCACTGGCATATCCTCCTGTACCGATGACCACATCGGGACGGAACCGACGGACAATGCTGCGGGCCCGCCACAGGCTGGAAATCACCTTGAAGGGAACCGCCAGATTCGACAGGGAGAGCGAACGCTGGATACCCGCAATGGGCAGCCCCACGATCCGGTATCCTGCTTCGGGCACGCGCGTCATTTCCATGCGCCCCTGCGCCCCCACGAACAGGATGTCGGCATCGGGATGTCTCCGGCGCAATTCGTCGGCAATGGATACCGCCGGGAATATATGTCCGCCGGTGCCTCCTCCGCTCAAGATGATCCGATAGGTTTTTTTGTGCGATGTCATATATTTTCGAGTATTTGTCGAGCCTTCTCTTGCCTCTTTTGTTCCTCGGGGGTATCCTCCTCCGGAGTGTTGTTTTCTTCTTCCTGCGGGAAAGCCTCCGGCGCCGAGACCTCCGGCTGCGGCCGGGGATCGGAAGAGGGCGAAGAGGGAAGCGGCGGGAGCGGCGTTTTCTCCCGGGCGTTCATGATGATCTTCTGCATGATGCCCACCATCAGACACGAAGCGATGATGGACGTTCCTCCGGAACTGATAAACGGGAGGTTCTGACCCGTAACGGGCAACATCCCCACATTGACCCCCGTATGGACGACCGCCTGGCACATGATCACGCACAGCAGCCCGCACAAAACCAACAGGCCGAAAAGGTCCTCCACCCGCAGCGCCTGCACCGTAACCCGAACGGCAAATACGGCAAAGAGCAACAGGATAAACGCTCCGCCTACCACGCTGTATTCCTCCACCAGGATGGAAAAGATAAAATCGCTGTCCGCCTGCGAGAGGAAATACTTCTGGATGCTCTTTCCCGGTCCGGCCGCCGGAAAGCTTCCTCCCAGGGCAATGGCCGTCTGCGCGGCCGTAATCTGGAGATATTTGTCCCGTTCCTCCTTGGACATTTCCTTGTTCTCCGAACGGGAAAAATGGTTTTCGATGCGCGCCATCCAGGTACCTACGCGGCTTCCTTCGAAGAGATCGCGATTCATCTTATAAGCGCCGAAGACCAGCGCCGCCAGCAGAATGAACGCCAGCACCGTAACCACGATATGCTTGAAGGGGTATCGCCCGATGACCAACATCACGTAAAACGTAAACAGAAAGATGAGTCCCGTCGAGAGGTTGTGCGGGATGATCAGCGCCGCCATCATCAGAACCGGCCCCCAAAGGTCGATCACCAGATGTTTCCAGCCGAGCATCCTCTGCGGGTCTCGGCTGTATTTCTCCAGGTAGCGAGCCGTAAACATGACCATTGCGATCAGCGCAAAGGCCGAAGGCTGAAAGCTGACTCCGAATATCCGCACCCAACGCCCGGCGTTCTGCCCTTCGATGACCGTCCCCGAGAAAAAAGCCCACACCAACGCCCCGATGGTAAGCACCACCACGATCCACGTCAGTCCCCGGTACAGACGGTAGTTCAGCCAATACGCCAGAAACATCAGCAGCACCCCGGCCAGCACGTCCCGCGCAAAGGTGATAAAGACCGAAGAGATGCTGCTCACCTGACGGATGGTACTGGTACTGATGACCCCCAGCAGGGAGAAAAGCAGCAACAGAACGACCACTCCCCAGATGACCTTGTCTCCGTGGCGCAGGATGTGGAAGTCGATACGCAGAATGCCGTCCGCAGGGTTCTTCATGCCTTTTGCCTTGTTTTGTTATCTGATCTTAAGGGTAACGATACTCAATACCGC
The DNA here is from genome assembly GCA_902478645.1 of uncultured Flavobacteriales bacterium. Lineage (GTDB taxonomy): Bacteria > Bacteroidota > Bacteroidia > Flavobacteriales > UBA1820 > Merdimorpha. The sequence continues at coordinate 44,384 of CABSLV010000015.1, forward strand.
CAGGAATACCGAGATGATCCAAAACCGGGTAACGATCTTGCTCTCGTGCAGGCCTTTCTTCTGGTAATGATGGTGCAGGGGGGACATCAGGAAGATTCTCCGTCCCTGGCCGTACTTGCGCTTGGTGTACTTGAAGTACGACACCTGGATCATCACCGAAAGCGTTTCGACGAAGAATACGCCCGAGATCAACGGCAGGAGCAATTCCTTGCGCACGCAGATGGCCAGTACCGCGATGATCCCGCCGATGGTCAGAGAACCCGTATCGCCCATGAACACCTGCGCCGGATAAGCGTTGTACCACAAAAATCCGATCAGCGCCCCTACGAACGCGCAGATGAATACCATCAGTTCGCCCACATCGGGAATGTACATGATGTTGAGGTAATCGGCAAAAATGATGTTACCCGACAGCCAGGCAAACAGCCCCAGCACCGAAGCCTGAACGGCGGACGTCCCGGCCGCCAGCCCGTCGATACCGTCGGTCAGATTGGCCCCGTTCGATACAGCGGTGATGATGAAGATAACCACGGGAATGAACAGGAGCCATACCCAGTCGCGGTAATTGTCGCCCAACCAACTGATCAGGTACGCATAGTCGAACTCGTTGTTTTTGACGAAGGGGATCGTAGTCTTGGTGGAGTGCTCCTCGGCCTGGAGAAAGCGTTCCGGCCCTTCACCCGATACACTTTCCGCCCCGCCGACCGCCTGCACCACGGCCATGCGTTCGGGCGAAGCCTCGCGGATGGTTACCTGCGGGCTGAAATACAGTACACAACCCACCAGCAAGCCCAAACCTACCTGCCCCACTACTTTGAAGCGGCCTTTGAGCCCGTCCTTGTTCTTGCGGAAGACCTTGATATAATCGTCCAGGAAACCGATCGCCCCCATCCAAAGCGTCGTTATGAGCAGCAGCACGAGGTAGATATTGTCCAGGCGGGCAAAGAGCAGCACCGGCACGACCGTCGCCAGGATGATGATCACCCCGCCCATCGTCGGAGTGCCGGCCTTTTCCTCCTGTCCGGCCAAGCCCAAATGCCGCACCGTCTCACCGATCTGCTTGCGGCGCAAGAAACGGATGATCTTCTTGCCGAACACCAGGGCGATGATCAGCGAGAGCAGAAAAGCGGCCGCACCCCGGAAACTGATGTAATTGAACATCCCCGCCCCGGGAAAGTCGCACACGCGATCCAAATAATTGAACAGGTAATATATCATGTTCCTTCCATGTATTTTATCTTCTTTTTATTCTTGTATCGTCAGCGTTTTTCCGCGGCCGAGGCGGAAAATGCCTCGCGCAGCTGTTCCATGTCGTCGAAATGCGTACGCACCCCCTTGACCTCCTGGTAAGTTTCGTGCCCTTTGCCCGCTACCAGGATGATGTCGCCCTTGCCGGACATCGTCACGGCCGTACGGATCGCCTGCCGGCGGTCGGGATTGACCAGCACGCGGGCAGTGCGCTCGGCCGGCACACCGGCCATCATCTCTTCGAGGATATCCATCGGATCTTCGCTGCGGGGATTGTCCGAAGTGAAGATAGCCCGATCGGCTCCTTCGGCCGCAATGGCCGCCATCTCCGGACGCTTGGTACGGTCGCGGTCGCCCCCGCATCCCGCTACCACGGTGAAGGTTTCGTTGCCCGTGCGCAGTTGGTTGACCGTACGGATGACATTGTCCAGCGCATCCGGCGTATGGGCATAATCGACGATGCACACCACCCCGGAGGGAGAAGTCCAGTTCTCAAACCGCCCGTGCACCCCCCGCTGACAGCTGAGCGCCTCCAGCACCCGGGTGGGTTCGCAGCCCAGCAGCACCGCCGTGGCATAGATCGCCAGAGCATTGTACGCATTGAATCGCCCGACCAAAGGCAACCACACCTGGCGGCCGTCGATCTCGAGTTCCATTCCTTCGAAGGTGCTCTCCAGGATCCGGGCCTTGAAGTCGGACACCGAGGCCAGCGAATACGTGTATTTCCGCGCCCGGGTGTTTTGCAGCATGTAGGCCCCGTTGCGGTCGTCCGCATTGACCAGCGCAAAGGCATCGGGAGCGAGCGAATCGAACAGGCGTTTTTTGGCATCGCGGTATCCGGCGAAGGTCTTGTGGTAGTCCAAGTGGTCGTGCGTGAGGTTGGAGAAGATCGCCCCCCGGAAATCCAGCCCTGCCACCCGCTGCTGCGCCAAAGCATGGGAGCTGACCTCCATAAAGCAATGCGTACACCCCTGCCGCGCCATCCGATCCAGCGAAGCATTGAGCGTGAGGATGTCCGGAGTGGTCTGCCGGGCGGGGATGTGCTCCTCGCCGAGGATATTCTCCACCGTGGAGAACAGCCCGCAGCGATACCCCATCGAACGGAACACCTGATACAACAACGTCGCCGTCGTCGTCTTTCCGTTGGTCCCCGTTACGCCCACCAGGGCGATGCGCGAAGTCGGGTTGTCGTAAAACGCCCGGGCCATCAGCGCCAAGGCCCGTGAAGTATCCTCGACCTGCACGTAAGTCACCCCTGGATGCAACTCCCCAGGCGTCTTGCGCAGCACCACCGCACAAGCCCCTGCGCGGATCGCCTGATCAATATAGTCGTGCCCGTCAGCCGCCGTACCTTCGATGGCGACAAAAGCACCGGAAGGCACCACCGCCCGCGAATCGAACGAAAGCCCGGCCAGAGGCAGGTCTTCCCTCCCGCCGAGCAAACGGTGCGGGATTCCGGCGAGCACTTCTTGTAAGGTCTTGGTCGTCTTTTCTTCCTTGTCCATGGTTGTGGTTATCTTGCCGTCAATATTACCTTTTCCCCGCTGCGCAGGCGGCTGCCCTTGGCCAGGGACTGGTGGGTGATCTTGCCCGTACCGCCCTCCACACGCACCGAGAGCCCCATCCGTTCCAGAGCAGGGACCACATCGGCCGGGTAAAGCCCCTTGACATCGGGCATCACCTGGGCCGTTTCGTCGATCGAGGGACGGGGAGCCGCTTCTTCCGCCTGTTCGTACATGCCGGATTCGGGACCTTTGTACCGGTACACCTGACGGGGCGTAGTCCGGTAGATCCCCGCGGCGATGTCCTTGACTACCGGCGCAGCGATCAAACCGCCGGAAATACCATAGCCCTGAGGGTGGTAGATGCAGACGATCAGGGAATACTGCGGGTCGTCATGCGGGAAATACCCGGCAAAGGACACCATGTACTGCATCGGCTCGCCACGGCCGTAATTGTACTGCGCAGTACCCGTTTTCCCGGCCAGCCGCAGGTCGGGATCGTAACAAGCCCGATGCGCCGTACCGTCGCGGTCTTCCACCACGCCGCGCAAAAGATCCTGCATGATCTTGATGTTTTTGTCCGAAGCGATCTTCCCGCGCGATTTGGGAGCCACCCGCTCCACGACTTCACCCCCCTGGCGCACCTGCTCCAGGATATGCGGCTGAAGGTACACCCCATCGTGCGCCACTGCGTTGTAGAGGGAGAGCGTCTGCAAGGGGGTGAGCTGCACCTCGTATCCGTACGACACCCAAGGCATGGAAATCCCCGACCATTTGGGCGATCCCGGCACGGGAACGTACGGATCGGGCTCACCGGCGATGTCGATGCCCGTCTTCTGCCCCACCTGCATCTTGAACAAACGGTCGATAAAATCCTCCTGGTGGTCCTTGAAAGCCTCATAAGCCGTCTTGACGATACCCGTATTGGACGACTTGACAAAGGCCTTGCGAAGGGAAATCACTCCGTAGCCGCCCGCCTTGTAATCCCGGATATGGCGACCGTATATCGTGTAGATACCCCGTTCGGTATCCACCTTCTGCGCCGTATCGGCGGCATCTTCTTCCAAAAGCGCCAGGACGGACATCAGTTTGAAAGTCGAACCCGGGTCGCTCCGCTCGCCCACCGCATAGTTGAGCACCTCGGCGTACTGCCCTTCCGCGATGCGTCCCAGATTGACCATGGCCTTGATGCCTCCGGTCTTCACGTCCATCACCACGGCACAACCCCGCTCGGCGTTCCATTTGAGCAAATGTTCCTGCAATGCTTCGTGGGCGATGTTCTGGATGCTGGCGTCGATGGTGAGCACCAAGTCCTTCCCGTCGACCGGGTCGCGCTTGTTCCCGTCGGCCAAAGGCTTCCATTCGCCCCGGAGCTGCTGCATCATCCGCACCCCGGGAGTACCCTTGAGCTGGAGCACGTAATATCCCTCGGCACCGACATAAGCCCGGTTGTCGTCCGAATAGCCGATCAGGCGGTCGCCCATTCCCCGCAGGGGGTTGATGCGCTTGGAGTAGTCCTTGACGATGAGCCCACTGCGCACCGGCGAAGACTTCTTGGCATAGTATTCGAAGATCGGGAAGGTGAGCAGCCGATCCCGGTCGGCCTGGGAAATATCGGTCGCTACCCGCAGATAGCGGTTCTTCTTTTTGCGCGCCGCGTCGAAATACCTGCGCCATCCGGCCGAGGACCGCGTAGGGAAATACTTGGCCATCGAATCGCACAGGGCCGAGATGTTCTTTTTTTCCTTCGTATCGTTGTACGTCTGGTCGGTAGGTACAGCCGTATCCCAATACACGTCGTAACGCAACACGGTCGAGGCCAGCAGATACCCGTCCGAGGAGTAGATGTTACCCCAACGGGAAGGCACCTCGCGTTCTTCGATACGGCGGGAACGCGCCTCGCGACGGAGTTCATCGCCCGTAACGGCGATACGGAACATGAAAAACGCCACGGCCGCCAGCAGCACGAGGAACCCGACCGCCATCACCCCGATCCACAGGTACGAAACACCCTGCAGACGGTCTCCCTGTCGGGGCTCCGTCCGATCGTCCGTCGGCTGTCCTGTTCCCTGTTCGATCATCCGATCACTTCTTTTTGTCCACCTGTATCATATTGACCGGCTGGTCGGTCGGTTTGAACCCCTGCTCGGAAAACCGTTCGAGCATTCCGCTTTCCATCCTCACCTGAGAGATCCGGGACTGGATTTCCACGTACTCGGTGGCCAGGGTATTCTTCTGCTCGGTAAGGTTCTTGATCCGATACACCTTCTGGTCCATCGAAGCCGAACTGTACACCATGGCAAAGGCAATGACCACCACCAGTCCGGTCCATTTCCACATCCGGCCGGTGAAATAATCGCCCCGGATGAACTTGGCGAAAATATCGAGCGGATTCATCGTTTTCCGTTTTTATCGTGTTGCCCGACTACCTTTTCCCCCACGCGCAGCCGGGCGCTGCGGGCGCGGGAGTTTTCCGCCATTTCCCTCTCCGAAGGGACGATCGCTTTGCGCTCCACCGGCTGCAAGGGCCGCAGAGGATTGCCGTAGAAGTCTTTTTCCACCTCGCCCGAAAAACGCCCGGAGCGGATAAAATTCTTCACCAGCCGATCCTCCAGACTGTGGTACGAGATCACGCTCAAACGCCCCCCTTCGC
>CABSLV010000016.1 GCA_902478645.1 uncultured Flavobacteriales bacterium
GCGCCGCCCCGCTTGCCCGCCCCCAATGCGAAGAACTTTTTGTCTATGGAATGCTGCCGTTTGTCGAAAAAATGTCCGGGCTTTGTCAGAAATGGAGAATTTTGTAAAGACCTATTTGGGCAAAATATAACCTCATAAAACCATAAAACAATATACGCATGGCACAGACAGAAAAAATGAAACTGGCGCTCTATCCCGATCAGCAGAGCGGATCGGTGGCCATAGCCAAGGAGATCGCATCCATCATCCGCGAGAAGAACGCCAAAGGGCAGACGGCCGTTTTGGGCCTGGCTACCGGATCGTCGCCCCTGAAAGTATATGCGGAACTGATCCGTATGCACAAGGAAGAAGGCCTCTCCTTCAAGAATGTGAAGACTTTCAATCTGGACGAATACTACGGTCTCACGCGGGACAACGACCAGAGCTACTGGTATTTCATGCACCACAACCTGTTCGACCACATCGACATCCCGGCCGAGAACGTTCACATCCCCGACGGAACGGTGCCGATGGACAAGGTAGAGCAGTGGTGCCAGGACTACGAAAAAGCCATCGAAGAGGCTGGCGGACTGGACTTCCAGTTGCTCGGTATCGGTCGTACGGGACACATCGGCTTTAACGAGCCGCCGTCCGATCCTCAGTCCAAGACGCGGATGATCCACCTGCACGAGATCACCAAGAAGGATGCTGCTCCGGCTTTCGGAGGTTTCGACAACGTGCCTTCCTCGGCCATTACGATGGGCGTAGGGACGATCATGAAAGCCAAACGCATCATCCTGATGGCGTGGGGTGCCAACAAAGCCGATATCATCCAGCGTACGGTCGAGGGCGAGATGTCCGACCAGGTGCCGGCTACCTACCTCCAGGCACATCCCAACTGCCTCATCGTGCTCGATGAACCGGCTGCCGCCCGTCTGGCGCGCTGCCAAAAGTAATTTGGACCCTAAACCGAGAAAAGACATGATCACCCATAAAGAAGTAGGAAGATGGGAGGATGTGCGGTTCGAAAAACTGCACACCGCAATCTTCCAGAATGCAGCCATCGCCTCGGTGGCGGTGGCCGAAGAGATCGCAGCCATCATCCGCGACCGCAATGCCAAGGGAGAGATGGCCGTGCTGGGATTGGCTACGGGGAGTTCGCCGATGCGGGTGTACTCGGAGCTGATCCGCATGCACAAGGAGGAAGGCTTGTCCTTTGCCCGGGTGGTAACGTTCAACCTGGACGAGTATTACGGCCTGCCTCGTGACAATGCCCAGAGCTACTGGACCTTCATGCACGAGCATCTGTTCGACCATATCGACATCCTGCCCGAAAACATCAACATCCCGGACGGCAATGTGCCGCTGGACAAACTGGAGCAGTATTGTGCCGACTACGACATGAAGATCAAGTCGTACGGCGGTCTGGATTTCCAGCTTTTGGGTATCGGTCGAACGGGACACATCGGATTCAACGAACCGGGTTCGCACATCAATTCCGGTACGCGGATGATCACCCTGGACCACCTGACGCGTTCCGATGCGTCGAAGGATTTCCATGGGTTGGAAAATGTGCCCAAACGTGCCATTACGATGGGTGTGGGAACGATCCTCAAGGCTCGCCGCATCGTGCTGCTGGCTTGGGGTAACAAAAAGGCCGATATCATCAAGCGTACGGTCGAAGGTGAAATGTCGTCCGAAGTGCCGGCTACTTACCTGCAGACGCACAACAACTGTACAGTCATCCTGGATCAGGGTGCCTCGGAAGACCTCACACGTATCAAGACGCCGTGGGTGGTAGGACCTTGTATCTGGGACGATGCGATGCAGCGCAAGGGCATTGTTTGGCTTTCGGCTCAGGTGAAAAAACCGATCCTCAAACTTACCGACCGCGACTACAACGACAATTTCATGTCGTCGCTGCTGGCACAGGAAGGTTCGGCATATAAGTTGAACATCAAGATGTTCAATGTCCTTCAGCATACCATCACCGGTTGGCCTGGCGGCAAGCCCAATGCCGACGATTCCGCCCGTCCGGAGCGCGCCGTCCCGGCCCGCAAACGGGTGATCGTTTTCTCGCCGCACCCGGACGATGCCGTGATCGGTATGGGAGGAACGATCCGTCGTCTGGTGGAGCAGGGACACGAGGTGCATCTGGCCATCCAGACATCGGGATGCAATTCGGTGAGCAACTCCGAGGCGCGTCGTTTTGTCGAATTTGCCGAAAATTTCTACGAGTACCAAAGCGGGGAGGAAGCTCCCGAAAAGGTCTTCAAGAGTGTGATCGGGGCCTTTGGCGGAAAAGCGGAAGGCGATCGCGATTCGCTGGCTCTCCGCAAGGCCAAAGCACTGATCCGTCGCGGAGAAACTTTGGCCTCGACCCGTTTCATGGGCTTGGAAGACGCCAATGTACACTTCCTCGACCTGCCGTTCTATGAGACCGGTTCGGTCAAGAAACAAGCGGTGGGCAAGAAAGATGTCGATGTGATGGAAACGCTCATCGAACAGGTCAAACCGCACCAGATCTTCGCCGCCGGCGACCTGACCGATCCGCATGGCACGCAGAAGATCAGCCTCGACCTGCTCTACGCCGTGATCGCCAAGCTGAAAGGCCAGAAGTTCATGAAGGACTGCTGGGTTTGGCTTTATCGGGGAGCATGGAGCGAATGGTCCATTGAGGATATCGAGATGGCAGTACCCCTCTCGCCCGACGAATTGCTGCTCAAGAAGCGCGCTATCTTCTTCCATGAATCCCAGAAGAATGATACGGCTTACTTGGGTGAAGATCCGCGCGACTTTTGGCAGAGAGCCGAAGATCGCAACAAGAGCACGGCTGTGGCTTACCACAAGTTGGGCTTTGCCGATTATGAGGCGATGGAGGCGTTCAGCCGCTATCGTTTCTGAGTCTTGAAGAAAATGGCCGGAGGCAGGACGGGAAAGCTCTTGCTTCCGGCTTTTTGTCTCACGAAAAAACAGTAAAAGTTATGGATACGCTGCAAAAAGTTTTGGAAACGTTCCAAGCCTCTTCCGAGCCGCTCAATGCCGGCAAGGTGGCTGAACTTTCCGGTCTGGACCGCAAGGAAGTAGATAAAGCGATGGCCAAACTCAAGGCCGAGGGCAAGATCGAGTCGCCCAAACGCTGCTACTGGCAGGCGGTGAAGTAAGGCCGGGACGGGATCATTCTGCGCCTCGGTGCAGGACGATCGTCAAAAAACGCGCCGGTTCTCCTTTTGGGAGAACCCGGCGCGTTTTTTGTGGCAATACGGGAAAAGGGTGTCGTTGCGGAGAAAAAGTCGGGACATCGGGGGCTTTGGGTTTTGTGGGGAGGAAGAGTTAAAATGCGGGCAATGCTGTAACCTTTTTCGGTGCAAGTTCGTCTAAATGAGAAAAGGACGTCTTGTCTGTTGCTGCCCAGGGTTGTCCGGATGAGGGGAAAGGGTTTTGTAAAAAACGAAATACGGATGTCGAATACTTAAATATTGTGGTGCAAAAAAGATGAAAAGAGTGATTTTGTTGCTTTGCTTGCTCTCGGACTTGGGAGCGGCGGGAAAAGAAAGCGGAGGCGGCGCCGGGGCAAAGGTCGATCCGCGGGTGGAATTGCTGGGGGTCGTATTTCGCCTGGCAGGGGCTCCGGAATATTCTTCCACCTACGCAAAACAGTACGTGGAGGACATCGAAGCGTGGTTTGCTCCGTACCGGGAGGATACCCTCGTGCGTTATGTCAAGCGGATTCGCAGCCAGTATTACGTGGGCTACGATGCGGTGGCGCGCCTGGCCGTGCATCTGGAGGGGCGCGGAGGGCAGTACCGTCTGCCGGAAGAGGTGTATGCTTCCCTGGTTTCTTACGGGCAATGGAGCGTGGAGGGCGCGTTGGAGTTCGTCGGATTGTTGAACGAATTTTACAAGAAGTCGCATTTCGACCGATTTTTCAAGCGGCACCGGGCGTGGTACGGCAAGATGGAGGAACGCTTTGACCGGCAGGTGGGGTTCGACCGCGGTTGGTACACGTCGTTCTACGGCGAGAAGGGAGAAAGCGATTATCGTATCGTGATCGGATGCGGGAACGGTTCGGCCAATTACGGAATATCGGTGGTGAGAGATGGCGGAGAAAAGACGGCGTATTCCATCATGGGGTGCCGGGTGTTTGACCGGGAGGGGCTGGCCGATTTTTCCGGAGGCCGGCCTGCGTCTATTTTGATCCATGAATTCAACCATTCGTTTGTCAATCCGCTGATGTTTTTGGACGGCAACCGCGAGCGTCTGGAGGCGGCCGGGGAAAAGATCATAGCGGTGTTGAAAGACGAGTTGTCCGCCCAGGGCTATCCGGACTGGGAGCCGATGTTCAACGAGGCGGTGGTACGGGCGGCGGTGGTGCGTTACATGCGCGACATGGGATTTTCAGCTCAGGAGATCGAGAACGAGATCCGTACGCAGCACAACCAGTATTTCCTGTGGACGGCTTCGCTGGACAGCCTGTTGGGGGAATACTCCCGCCAGCGGGATCGGTATCCGACTTTGCGCAGTTTTTATCCTCGGATCATCGAGTTTTTCGATCGGGTGGCGGAAAATATCGAGGAAATGAAAGCACAGCACCTGTCGCATTGTCCGCAGGTGGCAGCTCTTTCGCCTTTCGAAAACGGAGCGCAGGGAGTCGATCCGGGTTTGACGGAGATGGTGGTCGTCTTCGACCTTCCGCTCACCGAGGATTTGTTTGCCGTGGTGCCCGATGAGCAGGGAGGGGAATTCCCGGGGGCACAGGCCATGGGCTTTGTCGGCGACGACCGAAAGGCGGTCCGGATCGGTTTGAGGCTGGAACCGGGCAAGCAGTACGGGATGCGCCTTGAAACGCCGCGGCTGAAGACCAGTACGGAGCAGGGGTATATGTTGCAGCCGTATTCGGTGCAGTTTTCTACGGCGGCATACTGATATTCCTCGTGATAAGGGCCGGTGCGGGCAAGCGAAAGCCGGGCAGGGAGACCCTGCCCGGCTTTCGCTTGCCCGCACGTCAAGAAGGGGGGGATCAGCGTTTCAGGAAAGCTGCCATTTCGTTTCGCAGGCTCTCGCTGCCCTGTACCAGCGGCAGACGGACTGTGTCGTTGCACAGTGCGGTCAATCCCATGGCCGTCTTGATACCGACCGGGTTGCCTTCCTTGAACAGAAGGGTCATGAAGTCCAGGTATCGGTAGTGAAGTTCCAAGGCGCGGTGCGTGCGCCCTTTGAGAGCCAAGCGGATCATCTCGGCGGTGTCTTTGGGGAAGATGTTGGCCATGACGCTGATGAGTCCTTGCGCACCCATCAGTACCGCCGGCACCCCGAGAGCGTCATCGCCGCAGAGGACGGAAAAATCGTCCGGACGGTGGGCCAGCAGTTGCATCAGTTGGGATATCGAACCGGAGGATTCCTTGATCCCGACAATGTTTTCGAAGTCGCGGGCCAGTCGCAGGGTGGTCTCGGCTTCGAGGTTTACGCCGGTGCGCGAGGGGATGTTGTACAGCAGGATGGGCAGCGGACTGGCCTGTGCCAGCGCAGCGAAATGCGCATAGAGCCCTTGCTGCGAGGGGCGGTTGTAGTACGGGGTGACCGAGAGCAGAGCGGAAAAGGCACTCGTGTCGATCGTTTGCAGGCTGCGCACCAGGGCGGCGGTGTCGTTTCCTCCCGCGCCGAGCACCAAGGGCACACGCCCGCGAGTGGCCACGGCAACGCATTGGACGATCTGTTGCTTTTCTTCGTCGGTCAGGGTAGCACTCTCGGCCGTGGTGCCCAGCACGACCAGAAAATCCACACGGCCGTTTATCAGGTTGTTTACGGTTCTTTCCAAAGACGCATAGTCTACTTCCCCCGCCGAAGTGAAAGGGGTGATCAGCGCAACGCCGGTTCCAGTCAACATTTTTTTGTGGGTTTTATAAAAACAGGTTTATGGATGAGAGAGATCGATTTTGTTCAAACAAGCCAGCAGTTGGGAGAAAGCCTCGGGGTTTTCCTGGGAGGAGAGAGGCATCTCGAAGCGGAAGTCGAACGAGTCCGAGGGCTTGTTCACAGCCACCTTGAAATCCGCACGAACCTTGCTCAGGATTTTTTTCATCCGTCCGGTCTGCGCGAGGCTCAGGTCGAACAGTACATCGTAAGGCTTGCTCAGGAAGGCGGCCGTGCGGCCGTCGTTTTTTATCCAGCCCAGGAAATTGAAGTCGGAAGAGAGGCTCTCGGTGTGAGGTACGTCCATCGGGGGCAGGTCGTTCTTTTTGTGGCGCAGCCCCAGGATTTCCGTTGCCAGGGGGAACTCCCGGAAGGCTTTCAGAAAGCCCGTCAGCAAGGCGCGGGAATGCTCGTTCTGATCGTCGAAGATAACCCCGCAGGACGGATGCCCGGAGAGAATTTTCCGGGGAGCGGCAGTCGGGTCGGTTTTTGTATTTTTGGTCATCGGTTTTTTCGAGTGTTCCGTTCAAAATTAGTTATTTTTGCACCAAATAAATATCACAATACCCTAAAACGATGTTAAATAATAGATTGGGGCGCTTGGCGCTCTTGGCCCTGCTCCCGCTTTCCTTTTGCGGATGTTCTTCCGGCGGGTATCAGGTGGAGAAGATCACGGCCAGCCATATCGAGGTCGATCCTTCGGTGCCGGAGGACGTTCGGATGGAGGCTTTCCTGGCTCCGTATCGGGACAGCCTGTCCGTATTGTTGGATCAGGTGATCGCCTATAGTCCGCAGTACCTCTCCAAGAACGACCAAAACGGCCTCCTGGGTGCTTGGCTGGCCGACTTGAGCATCGGACAGGTGGAGGATTACCTCCGCAGCCAAGGGGTCGATCCGCAGATCGACATCGCATTGTTCAATGCCGGGGGCGAACGCACCTCCCTGCCTCAGGGAGACGTCAAGCAGAGTTTTGTGTACGAATTCATGCCGTTCGAGAACAAGTACATGGTGGTGCGCTTGCGGGGACAGCAGATGGAGGAGATGTTCCGTTACCTGGCCGATGCCGCCTTGCGGGGGACGTTCCATCCGCTGGGCGGGCTGAATCTGCAGATCCGCGACGAGGGTCGGAAGATCACGGCCCGTATCGGGGGAAAGCGTTTCGACCCGAAGAAAGAATACACGGTCCTTACCACCGATTTCCTGTACAACGGAGGGGACAACATGACTTTCTTTGCCCGGAACCAGGGCGTGCTGGAGACCAGCCTGAAGATGCGTGAGTCCATCATGAACTATTTTGCACAGACCGATACGATAACCTTGCCAAAAGACCTGCGTTATGAAATTAAGTAAGATATTTCAACTTGCGCTCGCCGCAGCGATCGTAGTGGCGGCCGCCGTGGTGGTTTTCGACGGAGGGGTGGCCGGAAAGGAAAAGACCATCACTATTCTTCATACCAACGACACGCACAGCCAGATATTTCCCATCGCGGCGGACAAAGGGCGTTGGGCCGGTTTCGGGGGGTATGCCAAACGCGCTTACCTGATCGACGGCATCCGCGCCGAGGGTCATGGGGTGTTGCTGTTCGACTCGGGCGATTTCAGCCAGGGTACGCCGTACTTCAATTTCTTCAAGGGCAACATCGAGGTGGACGCGATGGGGCTGATGGGCTACGATGCGGTAACGCTGGGCAATCATGAATTCGACAACGGCGTGGAAGAGTTGGCTCGGCGGGTGGATCGGGCGGAATTTCCCGTTCTGTCGGCCAATTACGACTTTTCCGGGTCGGCGATGGAGGGGAAAACCCTTCCCTTCAAGATGTTCGATGTGAAAGGTGTCAAGGTGGGTGCATTCGGTCTGACGATCAATACACGTGGCATGGTGGATGCCGCCAATGCCCGGGGTGCGGTGTACAAAGACCCCGTGGCCTGCGCGCAATGGGCGGCCGATACCTTGCGGGCGTTGGGCGCCGACGTAGTGGTGGCGCTTACCCATTTGGGTGAACGCAGCACACCGTTTTATATCGGTGACGATTCGCTGGCGGCCAAGACTTCGGGTATCGACCTGATCCTGGGCGGGCATTCGCATACCGACGGTATATCGACCGTGCGCAACAAGGAGGGTGGCGAGGTAACCATTGTCCAGCAGGCCAGTCAGGGACGGCTCCTGGGCCGGGTGGACATTACCGTAAAGAAAAAGAAGAAAGAGTAAGGGCGTTTTTGCCTGAAGGAACGATGCAGGAAGAAGATACGAAGAAAAAGGCGGACGTAGCGGCTTGGGCGTATGCATTGCGGTTGCGGACCTTGCCCTTGTCCTGGGCCGGGACAGTGATGGCGGCCGGGTTGGCGGCCAGTGTGGGGATGTTTCGCTGGAGTGTGTTCGTGCTGATGTTTTTCACGGCGAGCCTCCTGCAGATCCTCTCCAACATGGCCAACGATTACGGCGATTATGTCAAGGGAACGGACGGAGAGTCGCGGATAGGGCCGCGCAGGGCCTTGGCTTCCGGAAGGATCGCTCCCGGAGAATTTGTCCGGGGAATGCTCGTGGTGTGCCTGCTGACGATGGGGGTCGGGTTGGCGCTGGTGTTGACGGCTTTCGGTTGGCGGGCGATAGGCTACGTGCTGTTGTTCCTGGCTTTGGGTGCCGGGTGCATCGTAGCGGCGGTGAAATATACGGTAGGACGCCGAGCTTACGGATACAGTGGCTGGGGTGAGGTGTTCGTGTTCTTGTTCTTTGGTCTGGTGGCGGTGTGCGGAGGGGCGTTTCTGTACACGGGACGCTGGGATGCGCTCTGGCTGTTGCCGGGGGCGGCATTGGGCTTGCTCTCCTCCGGGGTGCTCCATCTGAATAACCTGCGCGATGCGGAGGGAGACCGTGCCAACGGGAAAAATACGTTGGCTTCGCGGATGTCATTGGGCTGGGGCTTGGCGTTTCAATGCGGGCTGATCGTGGGGGCTATCGTGCTGCTGTTGGTGTACATGGATGCTACGTACCGGATGACGCTGTGGTATTTGCCTACGGCGTTGTGTTTGATCAATATTCCGCTGACAGTGCAGATAAAACACCGGGAGGATGCCGACAAACTTCTGAAGGTGTTGTCGTTGAGTACGCTGGCGATGTGTGCGGTGTTTGCGGTGGCCGTCAATGTTTGACGGGTAGCCGAGTGCGTGCAAGCGAGAAGGGCGGGCTCCTGTGGAGCCCGCCCTTCTCGCTTGCACGCACTCGGTGGAAAACAGAATGCGAAGAAACGCTCACTTGTCCGGGATGCGGGCAGTTGTTGGATTCGGAATCGGCGGGAGAGACCGGGGAATTTTTAGAGATGGAATACGCCTTTTACTTCCCAGAAAGCAGCGATTTGTCCCAAGGTGCAGATCAAGTCCGGGAACAGTCGTTTGTCGGGGTGAAGCGCCGTGAAGAGGAACATTTCCGACTGGTCGGGATACCGCTGAGATATTCGCACCAGAGGATTGCCCTCGGAAGGGAGTATGAGCAACAGGCGTTTGTCGCGTGGTCCGATGAATTGCGCCAGCGAACCGGAGGCCGGCCCTACGAGCAGATATTCACCGGGTGAGTATTCCGGGGAGAGGCTCTCGTCTGTGATCTTGACCAGAGCGTCTGCGCGGTCGTGCAACAGGTTTTTCTCGATCATCAACCAATGGGGAGGAAGCGATTCGCGTTCCGGATGGCAAAATGTCTCAAGGGATTCGAAGATCCGAACGGCGACACTCGTCGAAGGAAAAGCGGAGGCGGAAGGATTGTACGGGGTGTGAGATTCGGCAACGGTCGAGATTTTCTCCCCTTCGGACAGGGTGTTGTCCTGGCTGTAGATATGGCCGCAACCGCAGATGAGCCAGTTGAGGTTCAGGGTGGGATACCGCTTGGCGATCTTGCACAGCGTGCCGGTATTCATTCCCTTGTCGGGCGTGCGGAAATATCCGTTGCCCAGATCGAGCAGTTTTTCGATCTCCCGGTTGCTCGACAGGCCGTACATGCGGCAAAAAGCCAGCAGCCGCCCTTTGGGGGTGTCGGTGTCTATTTCTGTGAAATCCTTCGACATCGTGGTCGCCCTTGTGTTTTGGGCCAAAAGTAAGAAATATTTTGCATATCGTTTTTTTATCGGAACTTTCATGACGGGAATTTTTCTCAGAAGGTGTAAGGATTGTGCTGAGGCTCCGGCATCGTCTTCGGGGCGAAAACTGCGTTTTCCCCCACGTCCGCTGCGCTCGCCTTTCCCTGCATTTGGATAATGTAGGATGCGGCTCGGCATCGTCTTCGGGGCGAAAACTGCGTTTTCCCCCTTGCCGCTGCGCTCGCCTTTCACTACATTTGTACAAAACTCAAACGGTTCGGGAATGAAAATCGCCATTTACGGAGCCAACATAAAAAAAGACAACGAATGTTGGCTGGAGGATGTGCTGGAGGCTTTGTCCATGCACGGAGCCGAGTTGTATTTTCATGAGGATACTTTGGAGTACATGCGTTCCTTGGAGGTGAAAGTGCCCCGGGGAGCGGGGGTGTACGGCGAAGGGCTGCCCTCCGATACGGATTATATGGTGACTTTGGGCGGCGACGGGACGATCCTGCGGGCGGCGCAATTGGCTTACCGGGCCGATGTACCCATCGTGGGGATCAACCTGGGAACACTCGGTTTTATGGCGACAGTGTCCAAGGAGCGTGCTCGCGAGGCGATGGAGGTGCTTTTCAGCGGGCGGATGGATTTCGAGCGGAAGGTGCTCCTGCAGGTGGAAAGCCCGGCTTTGCCCGAACCGAAGGTGGCGATAAACGAGGTGGTGGTCAGCCGGAAGGATTCCTCGTCGATGATCGGGATCCAGACCCATGTGAACGGACGTTTGCTGGGGACTTACCGGGCAGACGGGCTTATCGTAGCAACGCCGACGGGTTCGACTGGCTATTCGCTCAGCTGCGGAGGACCGATCGTTTCGACCGATTCGGCTACCTTGGTGCTCACTCCGGTGGCTCCGCATAACCTGAACGTGCGGCCGATGGTGTTCCGCGACGATGTTAAAGTTTTTCTAAAGGTCTCGGGCCGAGAGGATCAGTATTTGCTTTCGGTCGATTCGCGTTTTCAGCCGATGAGGTGGGAGGATGTCATTTCGGTCCGTAAGTCCGAGCGTACCCTCAGGATAGCCAAATTGCCGCATTCCGACTTTTTCCTCACGCTCAAGGAAAAATTGGGGTGGGGAAACGATGGACGTCAGTAGGGAAGCCTGCTCCGAGAATATTTTTAGTAAATCATTAAACATATTAACCCTGCCCGCTTGTAACAAATTCGTATATTTGCGAGCATTATGTTCCTTGTGAGGTCGAAATTTCCATTTCGAAGCGCAGGGGGAGTATATACGTTTTTATGGCGACCGAAATAGATACACCTTCCGGCTCTCTGCCTGTCCATGTGGCTGTGATCATGGATGGAAACGGGCGTTGGGCCAAACGTCAGGGTATGATGCGCGTCTTGGGACACCGCAAGGGGGTCGAGGCGGTGCGTCGTACGATCGAGGCGGCACGCGAGGAAGGTATACGGTATCTGACACTTTATGCTTTTTCGGATGAAAACTGGGCGCGCCCTCGTGCGGAGGTCGAAGCTTTGATGGAGCTTCTGGTGTCCAATCTGAAGGCCGAACTCCCTTCTTTCGTTAAAAATGGTATCCGTTTGGAATCCATTGGCGATGTCTCCCGCCTGCCGGAAGGAGCGGCACGCGAATTGGAACATTGCCGTCGGGAAACGGCCGAAAACAAGGATATGGTGCTTTCCCTGGCATTGAGTTATGGCTCGCAGGAGGAGATTCGCCGTTGCGTAACGCGGATAGCGGAACGTGTGGCCCGGGGAGAACTTCATCCGGGAGATATCAATCGGCAGGTGATCGAAGCAAATCTCTATACGGCCGGGATGCCTCCGGTGGATCTGATGATCCGTACCAGTGGGGAGATGCGCCTGAGCAATTTCCTGCTCTGGCAGTCGGCCTACGCGGAGTTGTATTTCACTCCGGTGCTGTGGCCAGATTTTTCCAAAGAGGATTTCCGGGAGGCTTTGCGGGCGTATGCCCGGCGCGAACGCCGTTTCGGCCGAACGAGCGATCAATGTGCAAATGACAAAATATAAATAGAACGCTAACACCAACACTCGCATATAAAAGTGAAAAGATTCTATACGGCAACTTTAGCCTTCCTCGTATCGGTTTTGTCCGTTTCTCTTTCCGCGCAGGTTTTGCCTCAACAGTCGGACGACAGCAACCTGTACACGATAGCCGGGGTGACGGTCAGAGGAAACTCTCTGTATTCCAGCCAGATCATTGTTCACGAAACGGGGCTTATCGAGGGGTCGAAGGTGAGAATACCGGGCGAGCAGATCAGTTCTGCAATCCGTCGGTTGTGGAAGCATGGTTTGTTTGACAATGTGGAGATTTATGTCGATCGGGTCGAAGGAGACAAGGTTTATCTCGAAATCGAGGTGAAGGAGCGTACGCCCATCACCCGCTTGCAGTATGTAGGGGTAAGCCGAACGATGCAGGAGGATTTGGCGAAAGATTTGACGATGAACGCCAACCAAAAGGTGAGCGAGGACCTGATCCAGTCGGTGAAGAACTATATCGAGAAGCGTTATATCAAACGCGGATACCTCTCGGCCAAAGTAAATGTGGAAATATCGCCCGATACGCTTCGTGAGAATGGCGGTGTACATATGAAGGTTATCTTGGACAAGGGCGAGAGAGTTCGAATAAATAGTATCAACTTCCAGGGCAACCAGGTGCTTACCGCCGACCAACTGCGCAAAGCGATGAAGGATACCAAGCAGATCAAGCACCTTAATATCTTCAAGCAATCCAAACTGGTAGAGGACAAGTACGAGGACGACCTGAAGAATATCGTCGAAAAGTACAAGACCCTGGGATACCGTGATGCGAGGGTGGTAGGAGATACCATTACCTGGAACAAGGGGGACAATACCTTGGACATCAATATTGCGATCGATGAAGGTAACAAGTACCACTACCGTTCGATAAAATTCCTGGGCAACAGTAAGTTCTCGACCGAACAGCTGAAAACAATTCTGGGGATCAAGGAGGGAGATGTGTACAACGGTGAACTCCTGGCCAAGCGCATCAGCGGTTCGAAGGATGGACGCGATATTCAGAGTCTGTACATGGACAACGGATACCTCTTTGCCCAGATCATGCCGGTGGAGGTGAGTGCCGACCGGGATTCGATCGACCTGGAAATCCGTATCATCGAATACGACAAGGCTTATATCAACCGCGTAACGGTCAAGGGGAATACCCGTACTTTCGATGAGATCATCTATCGTGAACTGACTACCAAGCCTGGCGACCTGTTCTCCAAGACCGCTATCATGCAGAGCCAGCAGCGTATCGGCGCCCTCGGTTTCTTCGACGGAGAGAACATCGGTATCGACCCCAAACCCAACCTTTCGACCGGAACGGTGGATATCGACTACACGGTTGTCGAGAAGAACTCTTCGCAGATCGAACTGCAAGGCGGCTGGGGCGGCGGTATGTTTATCGGTACGGTAGGATTGTCGTTCAACAACTTCTCGACCCGCAATCTGTTCAACAAAAAGGCGTGGAAACCGCTTCCGATGGGACAGGGACAGACTTTCTCGCTCCGTTTCCAGGCGGCGCAGGGCTATACTTCCTACCAAATGTCCTTTATGGAGCCTTGGATCGGGGGACGTCGGCCGTTGTCGATCACCACGTCGTTCTATTACACCAAGCAGGAAGCCTACAACTATTATACCAACGAGCTTATGAAAGGCCGTTTGGACATCTTCGGTGGGGGGATCGTATTGGGAAAACGACTCAACTGGCCGGATGATTACTTTGTGGGAACCGTCGGGATCAATTACAGCCGGTATGGATGGAAGGACTACGATTGGGGTATTTATCAGGAGAGCTTTACCAAGGGAACGTCGAACAACTTGAACCTTTCTTTGGGATTGACACGCCGTTCCTCGGGATCCAATCCGATCTATCCTACTTACGGTTCCGATATTTCGCTCAGTTTGTTCCTCACTCCGCCGTATTCGTTGTTCAACGGTCGGGACTATTCGGATCCGAACCTTACCGATGTCAAGCGGTACGAATGGTTGGAGTATTACAAGTTCAAGGCCAAGGCGACTTGGTACAACAACATTGCAGCCAAACTGGTGCTGGTAACCAACGTCGAGTTCGGTTACATGGGTATGTACAATCCCAAGGTAGGACTGGGACCGTTCGAGCGCTTTATCATGGGTGGTAGCGGTATGTCGCAGTACCAGTATTACAGTGGAGAGATCATCCCCTTGCGCGGTTACAAGGACAATACGATCGCTTCAAGCAATTCGATGGTGGGGATCGGAGACCCGATTTACAACCGTTTTACGGTCGAGTTGCGTTACCCCATCACTTTGTCTCAAACGACCAGTATCTTCGTGCTGCTCTTTGCGGAAGGGGGTAATACGTATGCCGATCTGAAATCGTACAATCCGTTCAAGCTCCACCGTTCTACCGGCGCAGGTATTCGGGTGTTCATGCCGATGTTCGGTATGTTGGGCTTTGACTTCGGATACGGTTTCGACCCGATGCCGGGCGAAAAACGTGGTTGGCAGTTCCACTTCAGTCTGGGACAGCAGTTGTTCTGATGTTGAATATTAAAAACATGTTAAAACGCCGGAACGATCGATCTTCCCTGTTTTTTTAATGCTATATTGCGCAGGCGCAAAATAGAACAGGGATTTTCGTATTTGAATAAAAATTCGGATATTAGCACCGCTGTTCGCCGACAAAGCGAAACAAGGATTTAATCGAGTAACAGCTCAAAAACAATCAAAAACATGAAAGCAGTAAAAGTATTATTCTTTACGGCTGTTTTACTACTGGGAGTAAATACGGCTATGGCACAGGCTAAGTTGGGACATATTGACGTAGCTACCTTGATTTCCCTGATGCCGGAAACCAAGAAAGCCAATACCCAAATGGAAACGATGAGCAATGGATTCAAGGCAGATTATGACAAGATGGTGGCCGAGTATCAGAATCTCGCTCAGAAGTACCAGAACGAAGCAGCCAGCCAGAGCGACGCCATGAACCAGACCCGTGCCAAGGAACTCGAGGATCGTCAGCAGCGTCTGCAAATGTTTGCCCAGTCTGCACAACAGGATTTGGAGAAGAAATCGAACGAACTGATGCAGCCTATTTTCGAAAAAGCACAGGAAGCGATCAACGCAGTGGCTAAAGAAAAAGGCTTGACCTATGTTTTCAATACGGCCAGCGGAACGTTGGTGTACGATGGCGGAGGAGTGGATCTGATGCCGGATGTGAAGAAAAAACTGGGTCTTCAGTAAGCGGTTGTTTTTTCGGACAATAAAACCGCAAAGACAATCGGTATAACAAAATAGGGCTGTTCAAGCAAAGTCCCGGCTTCACAGAAGCCGGGACTTTGCATTTTGGCCGGTAGCCGGATAGTGGACTGCGTGTGCTGTTCTGTTTCAAGAGCGTGTCGAAAGACGTTTGCCGGATCGCCCTCTGGAGCAACAAGTAGGAAAGGTACGGCGATTTGAAATACTCGGGGCAGTCGGGCAAGCGAAGCGCGGGGGAGCTATGCTCCCCCGCGCTTCGCTTGCCCGACTTGTTGGATGCAGGGACGGGTATGTTTTTCAGAAAGTGTGAAATGCGTATCAGAGAAAACCCAACTGAAGTTTTGCCTCGTCGCTCATCATGTCCTTGTCCCACGTCGGGTCGAATGTTACCTCGATCCGCACGCCGTTTACCTCCTCCATTGCTTTGATCTTTTCTTCGATCTCCTGTGGTAGGGATTCGATCATCGGGCAGTTGGGCGTAGTCATGGTCATCAGGATGTACACCTCGCCCTTGTCGGACACTTCAATGTTGTAGATCAGTCCCAGTTCGTACACATCGACCGGGATCTCGGGGTCATATACCGTATGCAGCACGTCGATGACCCGATCGACGAGTGCTTCTTTCTGTTTTTCGTCCATTTTCGTTTTCATGTGCTTTTTTAAGGCCGAGCTTATTTCTTTGCAGCAAAAGCCCCGGCGTAGAGTTTCATCTGGCGGATCATCTCGGAGAGCCCGTTGGCCCGGGTGGGTGAGAGGTGGGAGGAGAGTCCGATGCGGTCGATGAACGACAAGTCGGCCTGCGCGATGTCCTGCGGAGTTTGCCCCGAGAGAACCCGCACCAGCAGGGAGATGATCCCTTTGGTGATGATGGCGTCCGAGTCGGCCGTAAAGTCGATACGACCTTGGTCGTTCAGGTGGGCAGCGAGCCATACCTGCGACTGGCATCCACGGATCAGATGGTCTTCATCCTTGTATTTCGCGTCGATCAGGGGAAGCGATTTCCCCAGGTCGATCAGGTAGGCGTACTTGTCCACCCACTCGTCGAACATGGAAAAGTCGGATTCGATCTCGGCAATATTTTCTTCGATGGTTTTCATGGTGGTCTGTATGGTGTTTTCGTTATCCCAGGAGCATCTCCCGGGCCTTTTGTGTCGCCTCGAACAGGCGGTCGATATCCTGGAAGGTGTTGTAAACGGCCAGGGACGCCCGTACCGTGCCCGGTATTCCGTAGCGGTCCATCAGCGGTTCGGCGCAGTGGTGTCCGGTGCGTACGGCAACCCCCTGGCTGTCCAGCAGCGTACCGACATCCGAAGGATGTGCACCCCGGAGGTTGAAGGAAAAAGCGCCCGATTTTTCCGGGGCGTTCCCGTAGATGGTCAGGTCTTCGATGCGGCTCATTTTCTCGTGGAGGTAGGCCATCAGTTGTTTTTCGCGCTGGTGGATTTGTTCCCGTCCCAGGGAGTCCATGAAGTCGATGGCGGCTCCCAGGCCGATGGCGCCTTCGATGTTGGGTGTCCCTGCTTCGAAACGGAACGGCAGGTCGGCATAGGTCGTCTTCTCGAAGGTAACCCGGCCGATCATCTCTCCCCCTCCCTGATATACCGGAAGTTTCTCCAGCAGGCTTTCCCGACCCCACAGCGCGCCGATGCCCGTAGGAGCGTACATCTTGTGTCCCGAGAAAGCGTAAAAATCGCATCCGAGGGCTTGGACATCCACCGGAAGGTGCGGGACGGCCTGTGCACCGTCCACTACCACGACGGCCCCTGCGCGGTGTGCCAGGGCGGTGATTTCGGCAATGGGATTGACCGTGCCCAGTACGTTCGATACGTGGGCGATGGCCACGATGCGTGTGCGGGGGGTGAGCAGCGATCGGTAGGCCGCCTCGTCCAGCAGGCCTTGTTCGGTTATCGGGATCACGCGCAGGTGGGCGCCGCTCGCTGCGCAGGCCAATTGCCAGGGCACGATGTTGGAGTGGTGCTCCATCTGCGAGACGAGGATCTCGTCCCCGGGTTGCAGCAGATGGCCGTATCCGGCGGCCACCAGGTTGATGGATTCGGTGGTGCCGCGCGTGAAGATGATCTCCCGGGCGGAAGGGGCATGGAGAAATCCGCGCACTTTTTCCCGGGCAGCTTCCATGGCGTCGGTGGCTTGTTGGGAAAGGGTGTGGACGCCGCGGTGGACGTTGGCGTTCTGGTAGCGGTAATAGCGCTCCACGGCGCAGATCACCTCTTCGGGTTTCTGAGTGGTGGCTCCGTTGTCCAGATAGGTGAGGGGATAAGCCCCGAGAGTGCGGGCCAGCAGAGGGAAACGTTCGCGGATGTTGTCCTGTATGGGTTCCATGTCGATGGGTCGTTAGCGGGTTTGCCCACCTAAAGGGGGCAAGCGGTACAAAGTTACGAAAAACCGGCGGGGGTTTTTCAGGGGCGGAGCAAACGCTCGTCGAGGATTTTTTCCACCGCTCCCTTGAGCCAGTCGAGGTTGTGGAGGCCTTCGAGCGCTTCGTCCAGGAAGGAGCGCAGAAGCATCCGTCGCGCTACCGGCTCGGGAATGCCCCGGCTGCGCATGTAGAACAGCGCGGCGGTGTCCAGTTGGCCGACGGTCGCTCCGTGCGAGCAGCGTACGTCGTCGGCGTAGATCTCCAGTTGGGGGTCGGATTCCACCCGGGCAGTGGGGGTGAGCAGGATGTTGTTGTTCTTTTGGTACGCCTGGATCTTCTGGGCGCTGGGCTCGACGATGATCTTTCCGTCGAAAACAGCCTTGGCCACTCCGCCGACGGCGTATTTGAAGGTCTGGTTGCTCTCTCCGAGGGGCTCTTTGTGGTACAGGCGGATGTGGTTGCCGATGCGCTGCTCGCCGGTGGGCAGTGCCAAGCCGTAGAGGGCGGTGTGGCTGCCGCGGTAGCAGTCCAGGGTATAGCGGTTTTGCGAGTCTCCTCCGAGGATGAGGGTGGAGAGTTCCAGGGTGGCATCCGCTCCGATGGCGGCGCTGTACTGGGTGTCGGCTCCCTGAGGGATGATCCGAATGTGCCGCAGGTGGGCTCCCGGGCCGATGGAGAGGGAGAACTGCACGTGGGCGGCCTCGGGGAGGATCTCCACTAGCGTGAGGTGGGTTCCCTCGGGGATTTCCAGTTGCGTGTCCTCTTCCGGGGCGGGTCGCCACACTATCGGGGCGCCCTGCTGAGGGTGCGCCTGGAGCAGCGAATCGACGACTTGTATCCCTTGGGGAAGGTCCGTGTCTTGCAAAAATTCCATGGCGTGGGGGTTAGTTTTCGTCTTTGATCAGCCAGTCGTAACCGCGTTCTTCCAATTCCAGCGCCAGCGATTTGTCGCCGGTGCGGATGATGCGGCCTTTGTACAGTACATGCACGTAGTCGGGCACGATGTAATCCAACAGGCGTTGGTAGTGGGTGATGACGATGGTGGCGTTTTCCGGCGACTTGAGCCGGTTGACGCCCGTGGCGACGATGCGCAGTGCGTCGATGTCCAGTCCGGAGTCCGTTTCGTCGAGGATGGCCAGACGGGGCTGGAGGGCGGCCATCTGGAAGATCTCGGCGCGTTTCTTTTCCCCTCCGGAGAACCCTTCGTTGAGGTTGCGGGAGAGGAACTGAGGGTCGAGTTCGACCAGGGCGGCTTTCTCCCGGATGAACTTCAGCAGTTCGCCGGGAGGCATCTCGGGCAGTCCGAGGCTTTTGCGCTTTTCGTTGATGGCGGTCTTGATGAAGTTGTTCACGCTTACTCCGGGGATTTCTACCGGGTATTGGAACGAGAGGAATATGCCGCGGTGGGCGCGCTCTTCGGGCGAGAGCCCGTCCAGGTCTTCTCCCAGGAAGGTGATGCTTCCGGCCGTTTTTTCAAACTTGGGATTGCCGGCGATCACGGACGAGAGGGTCGATTTGCCGGAGCCGTTCGGGCCCATGATGGCGTGTACTTCCCCGGGGCGTACCGTCAGGTTGATGCCTTTGAGGATTTCTTCGCCGTCTTCCACGCGGGCTTTGAGGTCTTTTATTTCAAGCATGTTCGTTGGGTTTTATTCTGTGTTATTGTACCGATGAGCGGGAAAAAAGGTGAATGACCAGCACTCCGGCGATGATGAGTCCCATGCCGACGATGGCGGCAAGGTCCGGTTTCTGGCCGAAGAACACCAGCCCCGAGAGGGTGATCAGTACGATGCCGATACCGCTCCAGATGGCGTAGATGACCCCCATCTGCAGATGCCGCATGGCCAGGCTGAGCAGGTAGAAAGACAGGGCATAACCGGCTACCGTCAGCAGCGAGGGCACCAGGCGGGTGAATCCGTCCGAGGCTTTCAGGCAGCTGGTGGCAAAGACTTCGGCGAGGATGGCTCCGCCGAGCAGCAGGTATCTTTCCATCTTTCTTCCCTTTGTGTGTTTGGTTTCCCTTTTTTCGTTTTTCCGTTTTTTTGGGGGCGATCTCCCCAGGCATGCGCCGCGAAAGCGGCGCTGCGGCCTTGAAAGGCCGCAAATCTCTCCCTGGTCAGCCTACGGAGCCTTCCAGTGATATTTCCAACAGTTTCTGGGCTTCGACGGCAAACTCCATCGGAAGCTTGGCCAGCACCTCGCGCGAGAATCCGTTGACGATCAGCGCGACGGCTTTTTCGGTATCCAGCCCGCGCTGGTTGCAGTAGAACAACTGGTCTTCGCTGATCTTCGAAGTGGTGGCTTCGTGCTCGACGGTGGCCGTGGGATTGGCGTTTTCGATCACGGGGAAGGTGTGCGCCCCGCAGCGGTCGCCCATCAGCAGCGAGTCGCACTGCGTGAAATTCCGCGCTCCGTCCGCTCCGGGAGCGATCTTGACCAGTCCCCGGTACGAGTTCTCGGAATGCCCGGCCGAGATGCCCTTCGAGATGATGGTGCTGCGGGTATTTTTCCCCAGGTGGATCATCTTGGTGCCGGTGTCGGCCTGTTGGTAGTTGCGGGTCATGGCCAGTGAGTAGAATTCCCCGACCGAGTCGTCGCCTTTGAGGATGCAGGAGGGGTATTTCCACGTAACGGCCGAACCGGTTTCGACCTGCGTCCAGGATATTTTGGAACGATGGTGGCACAGCCCGCGTTTGGTGACGAAGTTGTAGATACCGCCATTGCCGTCCTTGTCGCCGGGATACCAGTTCTGTACGGTGGAATATTTTATCTCGGCTCCGTCCAGGGCGATCAGTTCCACGACAGCGGCATGGAGTTGGTTCTCGTCGCGCATGGGGGCGGTGCAGCCTTCCAGGTAGGAGACATAGGAGTCCTGATCGGCGATGAGCAGTGTGCGCTCGAACTGCCCCGTCCCGGCTTGGTTGATGCGGAAATAGGTGGAGAGTTCCATCGGGCAGCGCACTCCCTTGGGGATGTAGCAGAACGACCCGTCGGAGAAAACGGCGGCGTTGAGGGCGGCGTAAAAATTGTCCGTATAGGGGACGACGCTGCCCAGGTATTTTTTCACCAGGTCGGGGTGCTTCTCGATGGCTTGGCTGATGGGCATAAAGAGGATGCCCAGTTCGGCCAGGGTGTTCTGGAACGTGGTGCGTACCGAGGCCGAGTCCATCACCACGTCCATGGCTACTCCGGAGAGGACCTTCTGTTCCTCCAGCGGGATGCCCAGCCGGTCGAAGGTGCGCAGCAGTTCGGGATCGACCTCGTCCAGCGAATTGTGTTTGGGGGCTTTCTTGGGGGCAGAGTAGTAGCTGATCCGGTCGAAGTCGGGGCTCTTGTACTTCAGGTGCGCCCAAGTGGGTTCCTTCATCGTCTTCCAGTGGCGGAAGGCGCGCAGGCGGTATTCGGTCATCCAGTCCGGTTCGCCTTTGCGGGCGGAAATGGCGCGGACGATGTCTTCGTTGAGCCCTTGGGGAAAGGTGTCGGATTCGATGTCCGAGTGAAAGCCGTATTTGTATTGCGACGACTCCTGGGTCAGGGAGTCCAGTATTTCTTTGCTCATAACGTCTGTCGCCCGGTGACAGCGAAACGCCATCGCCATGGCAGGTTTGGTTAAGGGATACAAATATACGAAATTTGCCGGTGGGGGATGATAAGAAAAGCATAAAGTCAGGGGAGGCTATCTCCCCTGACTTTATGCTTTTTACCCCGGCGAAGTGCAGGGCTTACTTTCCGGTTTTCTCCCCGGAGAGACGGACGATCTCCACAATGGTGCGCACCGCTTTTTCCATCGTATCGACTACTGCGTATTCAAAGCGTCCGTGGAAGTTGTGCCCGCCGGTGAACAGGTTGGGGCAGGGCAGTCCCATGAACGACAGACGGGCGCCGTCCGTACCGCCCCGGATGGCTTTCACCTGAGGTTCTACCCCGACGGCTTGCATGGCTTCCCGGGCGAGGTCGATCACGTGCATGACGGGTTCGAGCTGCATCCGCATGTTGTAGTACTGGTCTTTTACCTGGTAGTCGAGGGCTTTTTCCCCGTATTTCTGTTTGAGGTATTCGGCGGCAGCGGTGAAGACTGCCTTGCGGTGTTCGAATTTGGTGCGGTCGTGGTCGCGAAGGATGTAGGACAGCGTGGTGCGTTCCAGCGAGGCCTCCATCGAGTGGAGGTGGTAAAAGCCTTCGTAGCCTTCGGTGTGTTCCGGGCGTTCGGCAGGGGGCAGCATCTGGATGAATTCGGCGGCGCGGAGCATCGAATTGACCATCTTGTCCTTGGCATATCCGGGATGTACCGACAGCCCGTAGAAAGTAACGGAAGCCGCTGCGCCGTTGAAGTTCTCGTACTCCAGTTCGCCTTCCGCACTGCCGTCCAGGGTGTAGGCCCAGTCGGCATCGAAGCGTTTGACGTCAAAGAAGTCCGGACCGCGGCCGATCTCTTCGTCCGGAGTGAAACCGATGCGGATGTCTCCGTGACAGATCTCGGGGTGCTGTTGCAGGTATTCGATGGCGGTGAGGATTTCGGCTACCCCGGCCTTGTCATCGGCTCCGAGCAGGGTGGTGCCGTCCGAGGTAACGAGCGTGCAGCCTTTGTAGCGGGTCAGTTCCGGAAAATCTGCCGGGCTCAGGACGTTGCCGGGGCTCAGGGTCAGTTCGCCGCCGTCGTAGTCTTCCCACAGGATGGGTTTGACGCCCTGTCCGCTGGCATCGGGCGAGGTGTCCATGTGGGCGATGAAGCCGATGCGGGGCAGTGCTTGGGGGGTGTTGGCCGGGAGGGTGCCCATGACATATCCATGGGAATCCAGCGTGACGTCTTTCAGTCCCATGGCTTCCATCTCTTGGCGGAGCAGTCGGGCCAGATCCAGTTGTTTTTCGGTCGAGGGGACATCCGCTTGTCCTTCGGCGGACTGGGTGTCTATTTTCACGTAGCGCAGGAAGCACTCCAGGAGTTGTTTTCTCATAAGGTGGATAATTCTTGGTTGGTACGTTCGATGTAATCGAGGATTTCGTCCATTCCCACGGAGGAGGCGGACGAGGTAACGATCATGGGAGGGAGTTCCTCCCACAAGGCTGCCAGGGCAGCGCGGTACACAGCGAGATTCTGCGCCAGGGCTCCCCGGGTGAGTTTGTCGGCTTTGGTCAGGCAGATCACGATCGGGATCCCATTTTCCCCGAGCCAGGTGATGAAGTCCAGGTCGGATTTCAAGGGGGCGTGGCGAGCATCCACCAACACGAAGACCGTAGCCAGGTTTCGCCGTGAAAGGATATACGAGGTAACCAGACGCGAAAAATCGGCGCGTTGTGCTTTCGAGGTGCGGGCGTATCCGTATCCGGGAAGATCGACCAGATACCAGCTGTCGTTGATGCGGAAGTGGTTGATCAGTTGGGTCTTGCCGGGTATCTGGGAGGTCTTGGCGATACGGCGGCGGCACAAGGCGTTGATCAGCGAGGATTTGCCGACGTTGCTGCGGCCGATGAAGGCGTATTCCGGGGCGTGGAAGACAGGGACGCGATCGGGGTCGGCACTCGAGGTAACGAACGCGGCCTGTGTGATGTTCATTTTTCCCGGCCCTCCTGTCGGCCGAGCCATTCCATCAGGATGCGGTTGAAAATGATGGGGTGTTCCATCATGGGGGCGTGGCCGCATTTGTCGATCCACGAGAGCTCCGAGTGGGGGAGCAACTGGTGGAACTGTACGGCGACTTCCGGAGGGGTAACCACGTCGTTGCGACCCCAGATGAGCAGCACAGGCGTGGCGATCTTGGGAAGGTCCTTTTCCATGTTGTGACGGATGGCACTCTTGGAGATGGAAAGCGTATGGAGGATCTTGGCGCGGTTGTTGACGATGTCGAATACTTCATCGACCAACTGCGGAGTAGCGGTGGCGGGGTTGTAGAAGACCTCGCGGGTTTTCTCCTCGATGTACTCCCGGCTGCCGCGTTTGGGGTAGGACGACCCGGCGTTCTCGTACAGGCCGGACGATCCGGTGAGGATCAGTCCTTTGACGGGTTCGGGGTGTCGTTTGGTAAATACCAGGGAGATATGTCCGCCCAGGGAATTGCCCAGGAGGTAAAAGTCGGAGAGCTGCTTGTGCTTGATGAACTGGTGCAGGTACGAGGAAAGTCCTTTGACGCTGGCCTTGAGCAGAGAGATGGTGTAGAGGGGCAGTGAAGGGATCAGAGCCCGGTAACCGTTCTTGCGCAGGCCTTCGATGACGGTATCGAAATTGCTCAGGCTGCCCATCAGTCCGTGCAACAGCACCACCGGCGTGCCTTCCCCGGCTTCGATGTAACTGAATCGGCCTTCTTGCCTTATCGGGTAATTCATAAGCAATACGTGCGGAAGCGCACCCGAACAAAGGTACGAAAAAAACCTAAAAGTTCGTTAATGTTCGGGGCGGAAACCGAGCTTGCTCCGTACGTCGGCCAGGCGGATACGGGCTACTTCCGCCGCGCGGCGGGCACCCTCCTGCAGTTTCTCTTCGACGAGGTCCAGGTGGTCGGTATAGTACCGGTACTGTTCACGTTCCCGGGCAAACCGCTCGAGGATAAGTTCCAACAGGGCTTTCTTGGCATGGCCGTATCCGAAACCGCCGGCAAGGTATTTTTCGCGCATCTCGGCCGTCTGCTCGGGGGTGGCCAGCAGGCGGTAGAGCTGGAAGACGTTGCACGTATCGGGATTTTTGGGTGCTTCCAGCGGCGTAGAGTCGGTAACGATGCTGCCGATGACTTTCTTGAGTTCTTTTTCCGAAGCGAAGATGTCGATGTAGTTGTTGCGCGATTTGCTCATCTTGTTGCCGTCGGTACCGGGGATGATCATCACATCCTGTTGGGAGAGTCCCTTGGGCAGCACGAAAGTTTCACCCATGTGGTGGTTGAACCGTTCGGCTACGTCGCGGGTGAACTCCAAGTGCTGGTTCTGATCCTTGCCTACCGGCACCAGGTCGGCGTCGTAGAGCAGGATGTCGGCGGCCATGAGGATAGGATAGTTGAACAGTCCGGCGTTCACGTCCGAGAGACGGTCGGCTTTGTCCTTGAAGGCGTGGGCGAGTTGCAGACGCTGGTAGGAGAAAAAGCAGTCGAGGTACCAGGTGAGTTCGGTTACTTGGGGAACGTCGCTCTGGCGGTAGAAGACGGTTTTGTCGGTGTCCAGACCCATGGCCAGCCAGGTTTTGGCTACGGCATAGGTGTTTTCACGGAGTGTTTGCGCGTCTTTGATCAGAGTGAGCGAGTGAAGGTCGGCGATGAACAGGAACGATTCGTCGTTGCTTCCCCGGGCAGCCTGGATGGCCGGCAGTATGGCGCCGAGGATGTTTCCCAAGTGAGGACGGCCGGTGGCTTGGATGCCGGTGAGTATTCTTGCCATGGTAGTATTTCGTTATTAGAGTCATGCAAAAATAAGCAAAGGCGCGTGCTGCGGCAAGGGAGAAAATGAAGTTTTCGCGCCGTGCCGGAGCCGACGCGCATCCTGTTTTGATAGAGAATCCCGGGGCGATCTCCCCAAACGTGGTCGCAAGCAAGCGGAAGGGCGGGACCAATGGCCCCGCCCTTCCGCTTGCTTGCGACCCGAAAGAGGTCAGCGTGCGTAATTGTAGATGGTCATCGACTGGATGATACCCCGGAAATTCTGTCCGTTGTCGCTGCCCAAGCGCAGCAGCGGCAGGAGGCTTTGCTTGTCGAACTCATCGACGAGTTGTCCGTCGATGTAAACGGCCGTGTGGTTGTGCCGGGCGACGATCTTGAGTTTTACTTCCTTGCCGATGGGGATCGATCCGTTGAAGGTGAGCACCTGCGGGTATTGGCTGGTATAGGCTGTCAGACCCGGTTCACGCTGGGAACGTACCAGGGTGATACCCCGGTGTTCGTCCTGCAGGTTGTTCTTGAACCGCACGATGTGGTTGAAGTAAGCGTAAAACTCGGCATTGGGCGAAGAGAGGATGAGTTCCGGCGTGTAGCGGTCGCTCTTGGCCGTGCGTAGCAGGGTGGCCTCCAGTGTCCAAGGGTATTCCAGGTCCGGAGTGTCGAGAGAAGCGCCCAGCGGGATGGATTTGTGCAGCAGAGCCATGTTGACCGGTTCTTTGCTTTGGTACACGATACGTTTTTCCCGGTAGTCTTCCTCGAGCATCGAGGTGAGCGGCGGCATGGCCAGTTGCTTTTGCAACGGACCCCACTTCTGATAGGTGGGATAAAGTTGGGGAGCGCCCCACATGCGGTCGGCAAAGACCATGATACCGGGTACGGCAATGCGGGCGATTTCACTATGCGAAGGGCCGGTGGGACCGTAGTCGTTCCAGATGTTCACTTTCGCTCCGTAAAGACCCGGATCGTCCGCACGCAGGTTTTCCTCGGCTTTTTTGGAGAAGGTGCGCGGGTTCCACTGCTGGTACACGAAAGTTCCGTCGGTATTGTATCGGGCGATGATGTTGCCTGCTACGATGTAGTTGAACATATCCGAGGAATTGATAAAGCGGTAGCCCTTTTGGGAAAATTCGCGGGCGTTGTGCGCATCCCACATGTCGATGGTGATGGTGGTATCGGGCATGGTCTGCCCGGGCATGTTTTCGAAACCGGTCCAGATCCGGGCGCGTTTGCCGTGGGCACGGACCGTGTCGTTGAGGCGGTTGATGTAGCGGCGGAATTTTTCGCCCAAAGCATTGCGCAGAACCGTATCCTTGATGCTGGCAAGCATGTATTCATCGGTGCCGATGTGGAAGTCCGGCGCGTCGAAGTGGGCGGCAATCTCCCCGATGAGCGCTCCGACCATCTCGAAGGTTTCCTCCCGGTCGATGTCCAGGAAGGAGTCCGAAAGGTCGGTCTGGGGGTGATAGGGGCTTTTCAGATCGGGACGTACGGCCACCAGGGCACGGGAATGTCCCGGGGTGTCCAGTTCCGGGGTGATGGTAATGCCGTAGAGGCGGGCAAAGGCGATCAGTTCGGCGATCTGTTCCCACGAGTAATGCTCGGGTGAGGTGATGCCGGGATATTTCTCACTCGGGACGCGGTAGTAGGCTCCACGGTCGTTCCATGAGTTGTCGTTCAGGTGCAGGTGCAGTTCGTTCATTTTGACCCAGGCCAGGGTGCGGATGTATTGGCGGAGCACCTCCGGAGGGAAGTATTTCCGGGCGACGTCGAGCATGACCATGCGTCGGGCCAGCGTGGGGTAATCCGTAACGGTGCCCTTGGCTACGGAGAGGTTCGTGGGATCCTGGGCAAGCATCTGCAGCAGGGTGCGCGTGGCGTAAAGGAAGCCTTCGTAGCTTTTGGCCCGCAGTTCGATGTCATTTCCGATGGCCAGTTGGTAAGCACCGGAGATGTGGGCCAGTGAGTCGGGGAGGGCCTCCGAGAGGCGTATCTCCACGCCTTGGGGCGAGGTTTTTACTCCCAAGGTCGAGAGTTCGCTCTGAAAGAGGGTGTCCAGTTGTTCTGTCCTCGGGTCTTTTACTCCCGAAAATTCGGGGCGGACGGTCTTCAGGGACAGTTTGCCGGTGGCACCTTGGTAATAGCGCACGGCGGGGATGACTTTGGGCTTGGCATTGACACTCTGGGCCGAGAGTTCCGCTCCGCCCAAGACGGCGACGACCGAAAGGACGGCGGCAAAAAGGGTTTTCCTCATTTTGTATCGAATTTTTACGTCAAACGGCTGCAAGTTACAAAATCGGGGAGCGATGCTCAAAGGAAATGAGACGGTTTGTTTTGGTGGAACGATAAGGTTACAAGAAAGGTTCAAGAATTTTCCGGATAGCTTGTGCCGTACCTTGATCACCCAGTAGCGCACAGTCGATCATTAGATGATAGTAGCGTCGATCGCCCCATCGACAACCGGTGTAATGGCGGCAGTGCTCGCGCCGCTCGCGGTCGATACGTTGCAATACACTCGGGGCTTTGTCGGTATCTATGCCGTATTCGGAGATGATGTGTTCGAGTCGGTAGGCGGGGGAGGCATAGAGGAAAATATGAAAACTATGCGGATGATTTTTGAGCAGGAAATTGGCCAGACGTCCTACGATCACGCACGATTCACGTTGGGCGATCTGGCGGATGATCCGGCTTTGGGAACGGAAGATGGCTGTTTGCATCGGGTCGTCATATGTCAAACGGGATTCGACCATTTCTTCGTTTTCTCGCACGTCTCCTTCGCTCAATCCGCTTTCTCGGGCGGTCAGGCCGATGAGTTCTTTGTCATAAAGTTTTACACCGAGCATTTGCGCCAACAGTTCGCCGATGCGGTGTCCCCCGCTGCCGTATTCTCGGGAGATGGTGATTACCAACGGCATTCCCGGGTCAATAGCGACAGAGGGACGTGAATATGCCACTTTACGGATGCGCGGGTTGAAAGATGGGACATGACGGCGGGCAAAAAAGAAGTAGTAGCTCAACGATAGAATGCAAGAAAGTGTGATGAGCAGGAACATAGCATCGTATCCTAAGTGTTTGACCAGTATTCCGGCCAACAATCCTCCCAAAGCGATCCCCAGGTCGAAAGCCACGAAGAAAGTTGAACTGGCGGCTCCGCGCCGCTCGGGGGCTACGGAATGCATGGCCATGGTTTGGAGTGATGGTTGGACAGCACCGAAGCTGTATCCAAGCAATAGTGCGGAAAGGATATAACAAGGGGTATTGTGTACTAGAACCAGCAGCAGGATGCCCAGGATGATTGCTACATTGCCGGTATAAACCAAGATGCCTTCGCCGTACCGATCCACTGCACGCCCCAGTAGGATACGAGTCAGTACGATGGAAAAGGCCATGGTGACGAAGTAAATGCCTCCTCCGGGTAAATGGTGTGAAGCTGCGTAAATGGCGACATAGACTTCGACGACACCGTAGGCGACCATAAAGAAAAACTGGGTGACGGAGGCCGGAACGGACATTCGTTCGAAAAGTTGATCGCCCCTCAGTTTTTGGGTGGATAAATTGTAGGATCGATCCTGGATACTTGCCCCGATCAATAAAGCAGTCATGGCAGCGGCAGCGGTTAGGGCAAATAGCGGGCGGAATCCCCAAATATTCATTACGGCCAAACCTAGAGCAGGTGCTATGGCGGTCGATAGAGCCATCGAAAGGCCGTACATACCCAAACCTTCCCCCATGCGTTGATGGGGGACGATATCGGTTACCCAGGTGGATGAGGCGTTACTCGAAGCGGCGTGAAAAGCTCCGTGTATCGTACGCAGGATCACGGCCAGAGCGATACCGGCCGAGAAGAAGTATCCCATGGGGATTAATGCCATACCGATTAGGCCGATGATCAATAGTCTTCTCCTTCCTTGAGTGTCAACCAGATATCCGGCAAAGGGACGGGAAACGATCGAAGCGAGGCTGAACAGTGCTGTGGCGGTCCCGATGGTTACCGCATCTCCTCCCAGATAGGTGACAAAGAATGGAAAGGTGGGCAGCAGAGCGTGGAAATTTACGAAAATGAAGAAGTTGACAAGACAAATCTTGATGAAAGAGGAACTCCAGAGTTTGGAAGAATGGGGTATGCAGTTCATTTTATCACAATAATGCTTTTGTTGGTGGTATAAAAAAATGTCCGACACGGAAATCAACTAGATTTACGTGTCGGACACTACGTGTTGTACCTTTTCTTGAAGCAAAGGTATAAAAAAAGTGGGCGGATCCATATCTGTTTGAGGAGTTTTATGGATGACTTTGTCGCGGGAAAAGGATCAGTGCCGTTTGGCGGCCAGCAAGTACAGCACGGCCATGCGTACAGCCACGCCGTTTTCCACTTGTTGCAGGATGATGGACTGGTCGCTGTCGGCCACCTCGCTGGTGATTTCCACCCCCCGGTTTACAGGCCCGGGGTGGAGGATGGTGATCCGCTTGTCGAGCGAATCGAGCAGTTCCTTGTCCAGACCGTACAGTTTGACGTATTCCTGACGCGAGGGGAAGTAGTTGATATCCTGTCGTTCGTGTTGTACGCGGAGCATGTTGGCCGCATCGCACCAATTCAAGGCCTTGCGCAGGTTGGTCTCCACCCGTACGCCCATCGATTCGATGTACCGGGGGATGAGCGTGGCCGGTCCGCAGACCATCACTTCGGCTCCCTGCATTTGCAGGGCATAGATGTTGGAGATGGCTACCCGCGAGTGGGTGATGTCCCCGACGATGACTACCTTCAAGCCTTTGACCGAGCCGAAGCGCCGCCGCAGGGAGTACGAATCCAACAAGGCCTGCGTGGGGTGTTCGTGCGTGCCGTCACCCGCATTGACGATCTGGGCGGGAACGTTTTTCGAGAGAAATACGCAGGCTCCGGGGTCGGGATGCCGCATGACGACCATATCGACTTTCATCGAGAGGATGTTGTTCACCGTGTCGATGAGCGTTTCTCCTTTCGAAACGGACGAGACGGATGCGGAAAAATTGACCACATCGGCCGAGAGGCGTTTTTCGGCCAACTCGAACGAAGTGCGGGTACGGGTGCTGTTCTCGAAAAACAGGTTGGCAATGGTCGTCCCGTTGAGCGAGGGCACTTTTTTGATGGGGCGGGACAATACCTCGGAAAAGGTTTCCGCCGTGCGCAGGATCAGTTCAATGTCGTTTTTGTTGAGGTATTTGATACCCAACAGATGGTCTACGCTGAGGCTGTCCATAGATTTATTGCGGTTTTTCGCCGGTTTGGCTGGATAGATATACACGTTCGTTGTCTTCGGTCAGATCGACGACGACTTTTTCACCTTCGACCACGTCCACCTGTATGCCCCGGTAATCGGGCTGGATGGGGAGTTCGCGGCTGAAGCGACGGTCGATTAGCACCAGTAGTTCGATCTGCGAAGGTCGTCCGAAAGAATTGATGGCTGACAGGGCGGCGCGGATGCTGCGTCCGGTGTACAGGACGTCGTCCACGAAGATGACCCTCAGACCTTCCACCGCAAAGTCGATACTGGTGGTATTGGCCCGGGGCGGTTCTGTGCGCCGGCGGAAGTCGTCGCGGAAAAATGTGGTGTCGAGACTGCCCAAGCGCAGGTTCTCGATGCCGTAGTCCCGCCGGAGAATCTCGGCAATCTTTCCGGCCAGGATGACACCGCGTCGCTGGATGCCGATGATGGCTGTCTGGGAAAAGTCTTTGTGGTTTTCCACAATCTGGCACACAAGACGCTCCAGAGTGACGTGAAGTTGTCGGCTGGATATGATCTCCTTTTGCATATGTATGCGTGGGTTTTTGACGGCATAAAATTAGTACTTATTGGGCGGCTCGGCAAATTTTTTTGGCTTCTCGGAGCGGAGAAAGATTTTTCCTTTTCCCGGTACGTTATCCAGGGCATTTCTATTACCTTTGCTTTCACTGTACTTAAAAATAAAATTGGGTTCAGATGAAAGATAAAATATTGATCATAGGCTGCCGCGGGCAGATAGGGACAGAACTGACAAGTGTCTTGGCTCAGGAGCATGGAAAGGATCGCATCCTGGCTACCGACATCCGGGAAGTGGGAGAAGGTTTTCCGGATGTGCCATTTCATCTTCTCGATGCCTTGGATGCCCGGGCGGTAGAAGAGACGGTAGAACAAAACGGGATCGCCCAGGTGTACCATCTTTCGGCCATGCTTTCGGCCGTAGGAGAAGGAAGGCCGATTGATGCCTGGCGGTTGAACATGGAAACGCTGCTCACGGTCTTGAATCTGGCGCGGGAAGGGAAAATAGAGAAAATCTTCTGGCCCTCGTCCATCGGAGCATTCGGCCCCCACACCGAGTTGAAATTCACTCCGCAATACACGGTGATGGATCCCGATACGGTGTACGGTATCTCCAAACTCTCGGGCGAGCTGTGGTGCCGGTATTACCACGAACGTTACGGAGTGGATGTGCGTTCGGTGCGTTTCCCGGGGATCATCAGTTGGAAAGCCGCGCCGGGAGGCGGTACGACGGATTATGCGGTGGATATTTTCCACAAGGCCGTGCAGGGACAGGCGTATAGCTGTTTCCTTCGCGAGGATACATTCCTGCCGATGATCTACATGCCGGATGCGCTGCGGGCGATCGTCGAACTGATGCACGCTCCGGCCGAGAGCCTTACGGTGCGTACTTCGTACAACCTGGGCGCGATGAGTTTTTCGCCCCGTCAGTTGGCCGAAGTGATCGCACGGCGAGTCCCGGGATTCGAGATCCGTTACGAGCCCGATTTCCGGCAGAAGATCGCCGATACGTGGCCCGATGCGTTGGATGATGCATGTGCCCGGCAGGATTGGGGTTGGAAACCTCAGTACGAAATCGAGCAGATGGCGGATGACATGTTGCGGAACCTGCGGGAAAAATACGCCCGGGAACAGTAACGGATCCGCGGCCTCGGGTGATCCTTTGAGAGAAAAAGCAAACCATAAAACATGAAGGTATGAAAAAAGCATTGTTTTTGGCTCCGTTTGCAGCCGCTCTTTTTGCTTGCGGCGGACAGGAACCGAGTCAGGTTTCGGGACTCATCGTCGATGCGACGATGAATACGGTAAGTGTGGCGGTACAGGGAGGCGATACGCTTTCTTTCAGTACACTGGAGGCGGAACGGATCGGACCGGATGGAATGCTGCTGGGCGATACCGCTACGGTGTTCTTTCAGGGAGAGGCAAAACCGGGTGAGATGATTCCCGCTGCGCGTTTGGAAGTTCGCCCCCGTTCTCGCCTGGAACGGATCATTACCGGGGTGTGGGTGCAGCCTATCCCGGGAATGGACGGGGTACAAGGAATGGAACTCAAGGGCGACGGATCGGCCTCGTCGGTCAATATGAGTACATTGTTGTATCGGACGTGGATGTTGCGCGGAGACAAATTGATCCTTACGGGCGAGAGTGTAGGCAACGGGCAGACGATCGATTTTACCGATACGCTTTCCGTGGAGCGTTTCTCGGCCGACACGCTGGTACTCGAGCATCGTGGAATGCCTCAGGTGTATTCCCGACAGAAATAACGGCGGACGGTTTTCCCCGGAGCGTGCAAGCGAGCGGCGCGGGTGCATTAGCGCCCGCGCCGCTCGCTTGCACGCTCCGGGGAAAGTTTTTTTCAGAAATAGCGCAGGCAGAAGTGTTCTTTGCTCATCGGGTGGCAGGGAAAGGCCAGCCCCACGCGGAACAGGTCGATGGTCAGGATCACCTGCGGGTCGGCGCACAGCGCATTCCACTGGGCCTCGCGCTTGAGGCTCTGGTGGGGAGAATCGATAAAAATAGCGGTGTCTTCCCGGCGGGGAATGCGGCGAAAAGCCTCTTCGATGGGTTCCCCGGGAAGGATGCGGTAGAGTTCGCTCGGGAAGTCCGAAGACGACAGATAGTCCTGTATCCGCGCGAAAAGACGGTCGCGGCTCTCGGGAACCAGGCGTCTTTTCTTTTTCAGACATTCGGTCATCAGGGAGTACACGAAAGGCGAATGGATGTAGTATTCGCTCCTCGCCCCGGTGAGGTAGTACAGATATGACCACAGATACGACAGTCCCATCATTTTTTTGCAGGTAGGCCTCCCCTCCCGAGCCGGGGTGGGTAAAAAAGCCCTCAAAAATCCCCTCAAAGTTAAAAATACTTCCGAGCTTATTGGCTATCTTTACGCCGTAAAAAAATCTGGAAGAAAACCGATGGATACGCTTATCAGAAAGGCCCTGATCGTGGACCCTACCAGTCCGTACAACGGACAGACGAAAGACCTGCTCCTCTCGGGTGAAACCATCCGGGAAATCGCCGACGATATTCCCCTGGAAGACCGGCAGTGGCGCATAGTGGATGAAAAAGGCCTGTGCGTATCTCCCGGTTGGATGGATACGGCCTGCCGTTTCGGCGAACCGCTGTACGAGGAGG
This sequence comes from uncultured Flavobacteriales bacterium, assembly GCA_902478645.1. Classification (GTDB taxonomy): domain Bacteria; phylum Bacteroidota; class Bacteroidia; order Flavobacteriales; family UBA1820; genus Merdimorpha. The sequence continues at coordinate 33,407 of CABSLV010000016.1, forward strand.
CCGAAACGCTCGAAAGCGGTGCGCGTGCAGCCGCCCGAGGCGGATTTACCGCCGTGGCACTGGCCTCGCCCAAGAATTGCCCTACCGACAGCCGCCAGAAAGTGGAATTCTTTGTCGAGAAATCCGCCTCCCTGCCCGTGAACCTCTACCCGGTAGGAACCGCCACCCAGGCTGCCGAAGGAAAGGCCATGGCCGAGACCTACGACATGCTCTGCGGGGGAGCGGTCGCTTTCTGGGATGGACGCCCCATCGACAACAACCTGATCGAGCAGCTCGTGCTGCAGTACAACGGCGCGCTGGGAGCCTTGACCGTAACCACGCCCATGGATCGTTCGATCATGCACGTGGGAGTAGCCAACGAAGGACCGGTAGCCACCACGCTCGGCCTGCACGGGATCCCGGACATTGCCGAGGACATTGCCGTCTCGCGGGATATTTTCCTGGCCCAGTACACGGGTGCTCCGTTGCACATCGCCTGTGTAACGACCCCGGGCGCCGTCCGGATGATCCGGGAGGCGCGGAAAAAGGGCGTGGACGTCTCGTGCAGCGTAACGCCCCATCATCTGCTCTTGGACGACAGCTGCCTGCAGGATTTCGATACCCGCTACAAAGTACTTCCGCCCTTGCGCACGCGTACCCACATCGCGGCACTGGTACGGGCGGTGAAGGACGGCACGGTGTGCTGCATCGCTTCCGACCATACCCCGGTGGACATCGAGGACAAGAAATGCGAATACCAGCGGGCGGCCTACGGGACCATTGGTCTGCAAACGGCTTTCGGCGCCGCTTGGAAGGCACTCCACGACCATATTTCCCTGGAGCGGATGGTCGAACTGATGAGCATCGGTCCGCGCCGTCGTTTCGGGGTGGAGGTGCCCAGCATCGTTCCCGGCGGAGTGGCCGAGATGACGCTTTTCGACCCCTCGGCCCGTTGGACCTTTACCAAGGACATGATCGAATCCCGGGCGAAAAACTCGGCGATGATCGGCTGCGAACTTTTGGGCGAGGTCTTTGCGGTGTACGTGAAGGGTCATCTGACCGTGTGAGGACTTAATCCGGTCGTTTTTTCTACCCGGAGCAAAATAAACATACGCGCGATGGATCAGCCGGTTTCCTTTATCAGTTTTCCGGCCGGGGTGCTCGACACTCCGGACAGAATCCGTTTGTCCGGTTCCAAAAGCCAGTCGAACCGTCTGCTGCTTTTGCAGGCGGCCATGGGCGGGGCTTTTTCCATCGACAATCTTTCCGACTCGGACGACACCCGTGCCATGCGCCGGGTGCTGGAAGACCCCTCTTCGGTGCTCGATGTGGGGCATGCGGGGACAGCCATGCGTTTCGGGACGGCTTATCTGGCTTCCTGTCCCGGGCGGGAGGTAGTGCTGACCGGTTCGGGGAGAATGAAGGAACGCCCCATTGCCCCGCTGGTGGATGCCTTGCGCCGCTTGGGAGCCGGGATCGACTATCTGGAGCGGGAGGGCTGCCCGCCGCTTCGCATCCGGGGACGCGAGTTGCCCGGCGGGGAGTGCCGGATAGACAGCACGGTGTCCAGTCAGTTCATTACCGCGCTGATGCTGATGGCTCCGTTTTGGCGTCAGGGATTGCATTTGCACCTGGATGGGCAGAGCGTTTCGCGGCCTTATATCGAACTGACGGCTTCGGTGCTGCGTTCGGTGGGACTGGACTGCCGGGTCGGAGAGCAGGATGTTATCGTCCCGCCGGCCAAGGGCTGCGCGGTAGATCGGGTTCTGGTGGAGTCCGACTGGAGTTCGGCTTCGTATTTTTACGCCCTTTCAGCCGTAGCGCGTCGAGGGTTTGAACTGTCTTCGTTCCTGCCCGAGAGCCCGCAGGGCGACAGCCGTCTGGTCGGGATATTCCGGGAGGTGTTCGGCGTGGAATCCGTCTTTTCTCCCGGGGGCGTCCTTCGTCTGGTGCCTCGGGAAGGTTACTCGGCCCCGGAGTACTGCCAACTCGACATGGGCGATACGCCCGATGTGGCCCAGAGCGTGGCGGTGGTGATGGCCGCCTTGAAGATAAAGGGTCGCCTGACGGGGCTGGGGACCTTGCGGGTCAAGGAAACCGACCGGATCGCAGCGCTACAGACCGAACTGGCCAAATTCGGCGTGGGGTGTTCCGCTACCCGGGACAGCCTGACCATCGAGACGTTTTCGCCACGTTCCCGTGAGATATGTCTGGAGACCTACCAGGACCACCGCATGGCGATGGCTTTCGTGCCGTTGGCCTTGGAGGACGGTTTTTCGGTGCGCTGCCCGCAGGTGGTTACCAAGTCCTACCCCCGTTTCTGGGAGGACATGGCTTCGGTAGGCCTGCTCTGCCGGGAGGTGCGGTAGCGCGGTTTCTCCCCTTTCTCCATCCGGGTGAAGCCGTTCCGGGGGAGGCAGTCGGAAAAAGTTCGAGGGGGCGGGGAGAGCAGCGAGAAAGATAGGGAGGAGAGCAGATCGGGGAGAGATCGAAAGGATGGGGGAAAGGAAAAGAAATCCGTGCACCCATGGAGGAAGGGCGCACGGGGAAAGGCAAATAGAATTTTATCATCCGAATGAAAAACAGTTTGTGGTTGCTCCTGGCCATTTTGGTCGGGAATGTCGGGCTTTTGGCTCAACCGGCCGGCCGTTTTACTTACCAGGGATTGTCCGCAGCGGATCGCCAGCGGGTGGACTCGCTTTGTCGGGTGATGAGCCTGGAGGAAAAAGTAGGGCAGATGTTCGTCCCGGCGGTATTTCTCCAAACCCCTGCGCAGGTATCCCGGGCGCTGTACCTGATCGATAGCTGCCGTGTGGGCGGAGTGTCGCTGTATCGCAACGATCCCGAGGCGGTGTTGGATTTCCTTGCGCAGGCGCAGCAGCACAGCAGGCGGGTGCCGCTTCTGCCCGCCATGACCTTGGAACGCGGGCTGGCCATGCGTTTGGACGGCACCTTCGGGTATCCCTGGCCGCTGACCATGGGGGCGCTCGGGAACGATACGCTGGTGTATCGGGTGGGTCGGCACATCGGGGAGGCCTGCCGACAGATGGGAATCTATGCCAATTTCGCCCCTTCGGCCGATGTGAATACGGAGCCGGAAAACCCGATCATCGGCGTGCGTTCCTTCGGGGAAGATCCGCATCGGATGGCGGGCAAGGTCGCAGCCTTTGTCCGGGGGATGCAGGATGCGGGGGTGCTGGCTTCGGTCAAGCATTTCCCGGGGCACGGAGCCACCCGTACCGACAGCCATAAGGAATTGCCGGTGCTGCCTTTTTCGGCCCGCCGTCTGGAGGAGGTCGAACTGCACCCCTTTGAAAAAGCTTGCCGGAGCGGGGTGGCGAGCGTAATGACCGGACATCTCTACGTGCCGGCCTTCGACAGTGTGGGTGAGCGTCCCTCGAGCCTTTCCGAGCGCATCGTCGGGGGAATCCTCCGCCGGGCGTGGAACTATCAGGGCTTGGTGATCACCGATGCCCTCAACATGCGGGGCGTGTCCGGCCGCTACGGTTGCGGGGAGGCCGAGATCGAAGCGATCCTGGCCGGAAACGACCTGCTGCTGTATTCCGAAGATACGGAGACGGCTTACCGGGCGGTACTTGCTGCGGTCAAGCAGGGGCGGATCTCCCGGGAGCGGATCGAGCAAAGTGTGCGGCGCATCCTGGCTGCCAAATGCGCGGCGGGGCTCCTGGAGGGAGTGCCTCCCCGGGCGGACTCGCTCGCCCTGCGGGTGGCTCGGGGTACCGAGAGGGATTCGGCGCTTTGTCTGGATGTGATGGAACGGGCCGTAACCTTGCTGCACAACCGGGAACATGCGCTGCCGTTGGCCGATGCGGTCGATACGGTGTGCTACCTCCCCCTGGGTGCGGGTGAAAGCGGGGATATGGTGCGCTACATGGGGCTTTATGCGCCGGTAAAGGTGTTGGATCGAAAGGCATCGGCCGCACGGATCCTGGAGCAGAGCCAGGGGCGCACCTTGGTGGTAGGGTATCATGGCGGCTCTCCGGCAGCTTTTACGCCCGGCAAGGTCGAGGAGCGGGATCGGGCGCTTCTGGATTCGCTCGCAGCAGCGCCGGGCGCGGTGCTGGTATGGCTGGACAATCCCTATGCACTGTTGCAACTGGAGGGGTGGAAACGCTATCCGGCGGCGGTGCTGGCGTATGAAAATCTGTGGGCGGCCAATCTGGCGGCGGCCGAGGTGTTGCACGGGGCGGTGGCTCCCAAGGGGAAGTTGCCGGTGAGCCTGGGCGAAGGATACCCTCGGGGTACGGGCGAGACCTTCCGTCCGCTGGGACGTTTGAAGTTCGGTTTTCCGTCTCAGGAAGGGATCGATCCGGAGAAACTGGGTGTCGTGGACAGCCTTCTGGCCGACATCGTGGCGACGGGCTCGGCACCCGGGGGAAGGTTGGTGGTGGCCCGGGGCGGCCGGGTGGTGATCGACCGTTGTTTCGGGACGACGATGTACGGTGATACGCTCTCGCGGGCGGTAACTCCGGGTACGGTGTACGATTTGGCTTCGGTCACGAAGGTGTCGGCGACCCTGCCGCTGATCATGCAGTTGTACGACCGGGGGAAGATCCATTTTTCCTCGCGTCTGGAAGACATGGTGCCGGCCTACCGGGGATCGAACAAGGGAAAAGTCCTGCTCAAGGAACTGCTGGCGCACAACGGGGGACTTCCGGCGGGGCTTCCTTTTTATTCCTATACGCTGGACAAGAACACGAAGGAACCCAGCGAATTTTTCTATGCCGATGCGCCGAGCCCGGAGTATCCCCTCGAAGTGGCCGAAGGGCTCTACATGCGTGCCTCGTATCCCGATACGGTGACGGCCCGCCTGCGCAAATGCGCTTTGCGTCCCAAGAGAATGGTGTACAGCGATTTGGATTTTTACCTGCTGCGGGAGGTGGTGGACCGATACTATCCCGAGGGCATCGAGCAGGCGGCGCTGGGGCAGGTGTTCCGTCCGTTGGGGGCGCTAACGATGGGATTCCGCCCGCTTTTGCGCATGCCTGCCGACAGCATTGCTCCTTCGGCCAACGATACCTTGTTCCGCCGGCAGTTGTTGCGGGGATACGTTCACGATAGCGGGGCGGCGCTACTGGGTGGCGTATCGGGGCATGCGGGCAATTTCTCCTCGGCGTACGATCTGGCCAAGTACGGGCAGATGCTCCTGCAGAAGGGTTATTACGGGGGGTATCGGTTCTTTTCCGAACAGACGGTCGATCGTTTTACGCGTTATGCCTATGCGACGGCGTCCAACAGTCGTTCGGCTGGTTTTGTGAAAAAGGCCATCGGGGCGGCACCGGATCATTTCGATGCGTGCGTTTCCTCGCAGGCGTATTGGCATACGGGTTTTACGGGGACGATGCTGCTGGTGGAACCGGAGCAAGACCTGGTGTACGTGCTGCTGACCAACCGGACGTACGGCGAGAAGAAGGCCAACGCTTTTTCCGATGGGGGGTATCGTTTCGGGATTCTGGAGGCGATCCTCGGGGCCATCGACGGGAAATAAGGCGGGCAGTCGTTCAAAAGCAAAGGGTTGCGCCCCGTCGGGGCGCAACCCTTTGCTTTTGAACGACTGCCTTGCTCTCCGGCAGGAGCGGTCCGGGATTATTTTACTTCCCAGGTTTCTCCCTGAAGGATGAGTTCGGTCAGGTTGTGGTCTTTCTTCTTGGCAGCGACCTCTTCCAACTGGTGTTCGACTTCATGGTCGTAGGTCGGAGCTTCGGCATTGCGGATGATACCCAGAGCCACCGGAAGGGTGCTCTCGGGAGTGCAACCCATCATGGCCAGCATGAAGTGGAGGGTGTTGTCGCGCGTGGTAGCGTCATGCACCAGCACGTCGTCCAGCGTGTATCCGTCCTGGCCGATGGTTACGGCCTTGAGCGTCAGACCGTCGAGCACGATGCCCTTGTCGCGGTTGGTACCGAAGATCATCTTTTCACCTTGTACCAGGGTGATGGTCCGGTCGGCCCGAACCGCTTTGTCCGTGATGCAGGTGTGGATACCGTCGTTGAAGATGACGCAGTTTTGCAGCACTTCAACGACTGCAGCACCGCGGTGACGGGCGGCAGCGACCATGGCGTCCTTGGTTAGGTTCATTTCCACGTCGAGCGAACGGGCAAAGAAGTTGCCCCGTGCGCCCAAGGTAAGTTCGGCCGGGATAAAGGGATCTTCCACCGTTCCGTAGGGCGAGGATTTCGAGACGAATCCGCGTGCCGAGGTGGGGGAGTACTGTCCCTTGGTCAGACCGTAGATCTTGTTGTTGAGCAGGATGACGTTGATGTCCACGTTGCGGCGCACCGAGTGGATGAAGTGGTTGCCTCCGATGGCCATGCAGTCGCCGTCGCCGGTGATCTGCCATACGGACAAGTGGGGGTTGGCTACTTTTACACCCGTGGCGATGGCGGCTCCGCGCCCGTGGATGGTGTGGAAGCCGTAAGTGCCCATGTAGTAGGGCAGACGGGACGAGCAACCGATACCGGAGATTACGGCCGTATCCTTGGGAGCGATGCCCAGTTCGGCCATCGCTTTCTGAAGGGTGTTGACCACCGCATGGTCGCCGCAGCCCGGGCACCAGCGTACGTATTGGTCGCTTTTGAAGTCTTTAGCGGTATATTGATGATTTTCGCACATGGTCTTATTTCTCCAGCAGTTTAGTGAAACATTCGGTGAGTTCCTCAACCTTGAACGGCTGACCCTGTACCTTGTTGTACTTTTCGAGGTGGTTCAGCCCGTCGATCTTCATGCGCAGGTATCCGGCCAACTGACCGTCGTTGAGTTCGCACACCACGATCTTTTTGTATTTCTTGAGCACTTCCTCGGTGTTCTTGGGCAGGGGATTGAGGTAGCTGAAATGCGCCAGGGCCACTTTCTTGCCGGCGCGGTTCATCTCGTTGACAGCCTCCATCATGTGCCCGAAGGTACCGCCCCAGGATACGGCCAGCAGGTCGGCCGAAGGATCGCCCAGCACCTGAAGGTCGGGTACGTCGGCTACCACGTTCTGGATCTTGGCTTTGCGGGCATCGACCATCTTCTGATGGTTGATCGGATCGGTCGAAATGGCTGAAGTGGTGTAGTCTTTTTCCAGACCGCCCAAACGGTGCATGAAGCCTTCCATGCCCGGAACAGCCCAGTAGCGCACCATCGTCTTTTCATCGCGCAGGTAAGGTTTCCAGCCTTTTTCCAGCATCTCCGGACGAACGTAGTTCGGGCGGATCTCCGGATATTCAGCCAGGTTCGGCACGCGCCATGCGGAGGAGCCGTTGGCAATGAACGCGTCGGTGAGCAGGATGACAGGCGTCATGTGTTCCAGAGCGATCTTGGCGGCTTTGTAGGCCATCTCGAAGCAGTCGGTCGGAGTAGCGGCAGCCACTACCACGACGGGCGATTCACCGTTGCGGCCGAAGAGTGCCTGCAACAGGTCGGTCTGCTCGCTCTTGGTGGGAAGACCGGTGGAAGGACCACCACGCTGTACGTCCACGATGACCAGCGGCAGTTCGGCCATTACAGCCAGGCCGATGGCTTCGCTCTTGAGCGCCAAACCAGGACCCGAGGTGCTGGTAGCTGCCAAGTTGCCGGCAAAGGAGGCTCCGATTGCGGTGCAGATGCCGGCAATTTCGTCTTCGGCTTGTACGGTCTTGACGTTAAGTTCTTTCAGTTTGGCCAATTCGTGCAGGATGTCCGTGGCCGGGGTGATGGGGTAACTACCCAGGAAGAGCGGCAAGTGGGCTTTCTCGGAGGCGGCTACCAAACCGTAGGCTGTAGCCTTGTTGCCGTTAATGTCGGTGTAGGTGCCCGGCTGGCTGGCGTGGCCTTCGATGCGGAAGGTAGATACCGAGGCGTGGATGTTGTTGCCGTAGTTGTATCCGTCGGTCAGCACCTTGATGTTGGCCTCCAGTACGCTGGGCTTTTTGCCGAATTTGTTTTGCAGCATCAGGATGGCGCGTTCCAGCGGCCGGTCGAACAACCAGCAGATCAGACCCAGGGCAAACATGTTTTTGCTCTTCATGGCAGCCTTGGCATCCAGACCGGTGCCTTCCACGGCGTGCTTGACCATTGAGGTCATGGGTACGGGTACCTGCTGTACCGATCCCAGACCGAGTTCGGCGAAGGGGTCGGTGGTGGTAAAGAGGGCTTTTTCCAAGTCACTCTTCAGGAACGAATCCGTGTCGAAGATCACCACGGCGTTCTTCTTGATGTTTTTGACGTTGACCTTCAAGGCGGCGGGGTTCATGGCCACCAGAACGTCGGCCTTGTCTCCGGGGGTGTACACTCCTTCGGCGCCCAGGTGTACCTGGAAGCCCGATACGCCGCTCAGGGTACCTTTGGGGGCGCGCACCTCGGCCGGATAGTCCGGGAAGGTGGAGATGCTGTTCCCGATGAAAGCCGAGAGGTTGGAGAACATGTTGCCTACCAACTGCATGCCGTCGCCCGAGTCGCCGGAAAAGCGGATGACCACTTGTTCCAGTTCTTTGACTTTGGTTGTTTCTAACATAGAAAAAATCGTTTTATTTCGCCCCGAAGGGGCTGTTTGCGTGTGTTTTGTTTTTTCGATCCCGCACGGGAAAACTCCGTGCAAACGGAGGCAAATAAACGAAAAAAAAGCCGGGGTTCAAAGCAAAAACCTCATTCTTTTTCTTCGTCGAGTTGTTCGATTTCCACCCCGGCCGAACGGAGGAAATCCAGCCCTTCGGTGTCCGAGTAACCGTGGCGGTACACCACGCGCCGGATGCCGGCCTGGTGGATGAGCTTGCTGCATTCGCGGCAGGGCGACATGGTTACGTAAAGGGTAGCTCCTTCGCACGACTGGGTCGAGGCCGCGATCTTGAGGATGGCGTTGGCCTCGGCGTGGAGCACGTACCATTTGGTCTGGTTGTTTTCGTCCTCGCACGCATTTTCAAAGCCGGTCGGAGTGCCGTTGTAGCCGTCCGAGATGATCTTGCGGTCTTTGACAATCAAGGCCCCGACTTTCTTGCGGTTGCAGTGCGAGAGTTCGGCCCAGACGGCAGCCATGCGCATGTAGGCGCGGTCGAACTTGCGCTGTTTTTCCCGGTCCTGCGTGGTTTTCCGGGGAGCGCCTTTCGACGACTTTTTGGCCTTTTTTTTCGCAGCCGCATCATCCTTCCGGTAGGGGGTCAGGTCGCCGAAACGCTCGGCCAGCAGGGTTTGCCGCTGTTCGGAGAGGCGGAGTTTGCCGTTTTCTACCAGCGAGAGGTGTGGTTGGCTCATCCCCAGAAGGGTGCAGAGGGCCTTTTGAGTGATCTTATGATCTTTTCGGAGTTTTTTGAGGTCTATCATCACTATGTTTTTTGAGAGAGAATTATCGCAGGGTAAAGGGGAAGGTGCGGATGAGCAAGGGAATCATCAGTCCGATGGCGATCGAGGAGAGCACCAGGATGTAATCCCGGCGGTTTACCCCGAAAAAGGCCACCAGCGACGAGACGCACAGTACTACCAGCGCTCCGATGATAACGCCGACCGCCAGTCCGAGCGTGAAGCACAGCAAGGGGAATACCGTGCCGTCCGCCTGTCCGTAACCGCTGCCTATCGACAGTCCGAGGACGATCCCGAAGAGGATGTCGATGGCGTATCCGGTTTTTTCCAAGATGGCGGAGTGTTTGGCTCCGGCTCCCAGAATGTTGAACAGGGCCAGAAGCGTAGTCAGGAAAGGCAGCAGAAATGCGGCCAGGGCCGAGCGCAGGTGGAACAGTTCGCTGGCCGAGAGGATCATTCCGACCAGGGTGGCGGCGGCGAAGACTGCCGAGAGCATCAGGGCGCGGCGGTAGTCGGAAAGGCTATATACGAAAAAGAGCAGGATGAGCAGGGTGAGGGTAGTCAAGTGCGCTTGGTGCAGGAGAAACCAGGCTCCGTCCGAAAAGTAAGGAATGAAAGCATCCATGTGTCCGGTAACAAAAGAAAAGTTGTTGTCTGGCGATGACAGTCTGCGAAAATACGAAAAATGCCTGCAAAGTCCAATATTTCAGGTGCTTTTTTTGTCGATTGGCCTTTGGGGAGGGATGGAAAGGACGGGCGGAGCTCCTTTTGTGGAGGCATTTTGCGAGGAGTTTCCCGTCCGGATCCGGAAAAGGGGTGGACTTTAACCTTTATTTAGGTGTATTGCGGTCAAGTTTAGCGTTTGTCCCGGGGGTGCGTTCGGTTTTTTTTGTAATTTTGCTCGTTGGAATCATATCGTTAGGATCAACCCTAAACCCCTTTGAGGATGAAAAAGAAAAATATCGGGAGGTTTTGTTTGTTTGCAGCGCTGCTCTCCGTAGTGTTGGCAGGCGCTTGCTCTTCGGTCAAGATGGCGAAAAATACGGAATGCGTGATCGAGGAATTTTCCATCATGGAATATCCCGATGTCAAGATAGACCGTAACGACCCATACATCGTTGTCCATATGCCCGAGGAGGTGAGCGATTTGCGCATGACCCCCATCTTTACCATTTCGCAAGGGGCCACCATCATGAACGAAGGCACCGAATCGGGTGTGAAGCGCGATCTGGGCGATAATGCCAAGGTAACGGTCGTTTCGGAGGACGGGCTGTATTTGAGTACATACAGCATGTCGGTGGCTTATGACAACAATCGTTTGGACTTTAATTCCGTAGAACTTCCGCAGGATGGGGAAAAATACGGCGAGAACCTTTCGTTTTCCTTTGTGGATTTCCCGGGAACGCTTGCGGAAGGAGAGCCGGTGAAGTGGAACGGTTTTGCTTTGAGCAACCACTTGGCTCCCGATATGGCCAATCCGCCTGCCGACCTTCTCTCCTGGCAACTGTATCCGGCCGAGAGTTCGGGCCGGGGCAATATGGTGTTCGCCCACTTGGGATATGGCGTGGAAAATGCCGTCGAGATCGTGTTCAACCGCCCGGTCAATCCCGATTCGCTCACCATCGTGCCGTCGGCACTCACCTTGCAGTGCATGAAGAACGGCTATACGGACCCCTCCGGGCAAAATGTCCCGGGGATGAGCATGGACCAGGGCGACTACATGATCCTGGTGGCCGAAGGGTATGACGAAGAGGGACAACTGTTGGGTTCGAAAGAAATGTACATCGCCAACTTTTCCCTGCCCGAGCGTCCCTACATCCGCGAGGGATGGCAGACGTTCAAGTTCAATTCGAGCAAACTCAAAAGCATCCGCAAAATGAAGCTCTACGTCGAGGGAGCGCGCGAGGCTTTCTATCCGATATTCGGTATCGACAAACTGTCCTACCAGGTGCAGCCCGTAGCGACTCCCGACGAGGACGACGATCAGGAATAATCCCACGCCCGGGGAGCACGGCGGAGGGACTTTCCGCCAAATACGGGCATTGGCCTTTTGCAGGCGGAAAAGACAGGGGTGGTATCGCAGCGATGCGCCTTTGTCTTTTTTTGTCGGCCAGGGGCAAGTACGAGAGATAAAACGAAGACAAAACGACGGGAAGCCACCCATCGGCTTCCGAAAGGAAAAATGGACGAAAACTTTTCTACGGCAGCCATCAACGCCATACGGTATTCCCAGCAGGAAGCCTTGCGTTTGGGGTATGCCTCGATAGGGACGGAACACATTGCGTTGGGCATTCTGCGCCAGGGCAACCGGACGGTGCTGGACCTGCTCCGGGACAATGGCATCGACATCGAACGGTTGCGGCGCGCCTTTGAAACGCTGCGCCCCCTCCCCGCACCCGGTACGCAAATCCTGCCCGAGGAGGTGGATTTCAATCCGCAAGCTTCTCGCGCCTTGAAACTGAGCTACCTCCAGGCGCGTCTGTACAAGGAGCCCAAGATCGCCCCGGTACACATCCTTTTGAGTATCCTGCGCAATCAGGACGACCCGGTATCCCGGGTGTTCGAGCAGAACCACTTGAGTTACGAGAAACTCTCCTCCGATTACAAGCATCAGCTCACCGGGGAGAGCGACGGCTTCTCTACGGACTCGGCCGAGGCTTCCTACGGATCGGCCGATTATCCGGACGACGAGCAGGCCGACCACTCGTCCTTCACGCCGCAGGCCTCCGTACGGGAAGGCGATCCCCGCGCTCCCAAGAGCAAGACCCCGGTGCTGGACAATTTCGGACGCGACCTGACCCAACGCGCCCGCGAGGATAAGCTGGATCCGGTGGTGGGGCGCGCCCGGGAGATCGAGCGGGTCTGCCAGATCCTTTCGCGCCGAAAGAAGAACAACCCGCTGCTCATCGGTGAACCCGGAGTGGGCAAATCGGCCATCGTCGAAGGCCTGGCCTTGCGCATCGTTCGCCGACAGGTGCCCAGCATCTTGTTCGACAAACGGGTGGTAACTCTCGACCTGGGTTCGTTGGTGGCCGGGACGAAATACCGGGGGCAGTTCGAGGAGCGGATGAAGGCCGTGATGAACGAACTGGAAAAGAATCCCGACGTAATCCTCTTTATCGACGAACTCCATACCCTGGTGGGCGCCGGAGGGGCGGCCGGATCGCTCGATGCGTCCAACATGTTCAAGCCGGCATTGGCGCGGGGAGAAGTCCAGGTGATCGGCGCTACGACCTTGGACGAATACCGCCAGTATATCGAAAAGGATGGGGCCTTGGAGCGGCGTTTCCAGAAAGTGCTGGTCGAGCCGACCTCGGCCGAGCAGACGCTCGAAATCCTCGAAAACATCAAGGAACGTTACGAACAGCACCACAATGTCCGCTATACGGACCAGGCCTTGCGTGCTTGTGTGGACTTGACCGTGCGGTACGTGAACGACCGTTTCCTGCCCGACAAGGCCATCGATGCCTTGGACGAAGCGGGTTCGCGGGTGCATCTTTCCCACATCGAGGTGCCCGAAGAGGTCGCTACCCTTGGGCAGGAGCTGGAGGATGTCCACCGGCGGAAAGAGCAGGCTGTCGCGGCGCAGGATTTCGAGACGGCAGCCCGCCTTCGAGACCTGGAACACGACTTGGACAAGCACCTCGACGCGCGCGAAAAGCAGTGGGAGGAACAGATGAAGGAACACCCCCAGACGGTAACCGAGGACGATGTAGCCGAGGTGGTGTCGATGATCTCCGGGGTGCCGGTGCGCCGCATCGGGGGCAGCGAGAGCGAACGTTTGTCGCATCTGGGCGAGCGGATCAAGGAGAAACTCATCGGGCAGGATCAGGCGGTGGACAAGGTGGTACGCGCCATCATCCGCAACCGGGCGGGCATCAAAGACCCGAACCGACCCATCGGGACGTTCATCTTCCTGGGACAGACCGGGGTGGGAAAGACGCAACTGGCCAAGGTCCTGGCCGGGGAATTGTTCGATTCGCCGCAGGCATTGGTGCGGGTGGACATGAGCGAGTACATGGAAAAATTTGCCGTTTCGCGTCTGGTGGGTGCCCCTCCGGGATACGTGGGCTACGAGGAAGGGGGGCAGCTGACCGAAAAGGTGCGCCGCCATCCCTACTGCGTGGTGCTGCTCGACGAGATCGAAAAGGCGCATCCGGATGTGTACAATATCCTGCTTCAGATATTCGACGAGGGGTTTGTAACGGACAGTTTGGGACGGAAGGTCGATTTTCGCAATACGATCCTGATCCTTACGTCCAATGTGGGGGCTAGGCAGGTGAAAGATTTCGGCCAAGGCGTGGGCTTCGATACGTCCGCGCGTCGCGCTCAGGTGGCCGACGACGAGCGGAAAACGATCCAGGCGGCACTTCGCCGCACTTTTGCTCCGGAATTCGTCAACCGCATCGACGAAGTGGTGATGTTCTCTCCGCTGGAGCGCGAGGACGTGGAGCGGATCATCGACATCGAACTTCGGGAGATTTTGTTCCGGGTCGAGGCGCTGGGATACCGGATGACGGTGTCGCAGGCGGCGCGGGAGTTGATCGTGCAGCAGGGATACGATCGTCAGTTCGGGGCGCGGCCGCTCAAACGGGCTTTGCAGACGCTGGTGGAAGATGTCGTGGCCCAGCAGATCGTCGCCGGGGCGATCGCTCCGGGCGATGCTTTTACGATCGATGCGGTGGAGGGTTCGACGGTTCTGGTGAAAAATGTAGAATAAGGCGCTCCGGCTTTGCACAAGCGAGAAGGGCGGG
>CABSLV010000017.1 GCA_902478645.1 uncultured Flavobacteriales bacterium
CGCCTGTAGCACCCGCTACAGGCGGGTTTTTTGATACACATTCTCTCCTATCGAGAAATTGCTCCCCTCCCTGGATGTGTCTTCAATTAAGTGGGGAAGTTTGTTGTGAAGGCTTTTGCTTTTTTTTTCCGCTTGCCACTACTCTGAAATAGTGTTTGAGGAAAAAGTGCATAGAGTGAGATTTTCATTGTTTTGATCTCGAAAGGTAAGGTTGCGTTGGCCTCTGCCAGAAGATGCGATAAAGATTCGACTGAGGCCGATGTGATCCCCCTGAATACGCAGAACAAACGATTCCTTTGTGAGGGGTGTATAACAAGCTAAAAGACAGGTAGATTTGCACAAAAAAATCCCGATCTTTCAAGATCGGGATTTTTTGCTTTTGTAGCGAGGGGGGGGCATGATCCCCCGACCTCCGGGTTATGAATCCGACGCTCTAGCCAGCTGAGCTACCTCGCCAAAAGTACGGCTCGAAAACCGTTTGCAAAAGTAGGTAAATAATCTGTTCTGGGCAAGAGGAAACAGATTTTTTTTCTTTTTATTTGCCAGAAATAAATATATCTATATCTTGCGCCCGGAAATAAAGGGATCACGACATGGCAGAAAAGCAGAAATTCCACATCGAGTATCTTGTGAAGGCATCTTTGGAGATGCTCTATCAGTATATCTCTACCGCATCCGGTTTGGCGGAATGGTTTTGCGACGCAGCGAATTCGAAAGGCAACCAGTTTACCTTTATCTGGGCCGGAAGCGAGGAGCAGGCTACGCTGATTGCCCGTCGGGAAGATTCCCTGGTGCGTTTTCGCTGGGCTGCCGACGAAGGCGAAAAGTATTACTTCGAGATCCGTCTCGAACAGGATGAACTCACCGGCGATGTCGCCATGACCATCACCGACTTTGCCTATCCCGGAGAAGTCGATGAAATGCGCCAGATGTGGAACAATTCGGTCGTGAACCTGCGCAAGATCATCGGCGCACAGGTAAGCTGATGCGTAGTGTCGTTTGTTCTTCCTTGCGGGAAAACCTCCCGTACCTGCTTCCTTGTCTGGTATTTTGGATCGCAGGATCGTTGGCGCTCGTCTTGTGGGGAAAGGTCGACGTGCAGGTTTTTCTCAACGGCTTCCATACCCCCTTTCAGGATGCCTTTTGGGTAAATGTTACCGCTATGGGCGGCACCGTATTTTGCCTGTGTGTGCTGCTGACAGGAAGCCTTTTTTCCTATCGTTATATGGTGAGCGGCATCGTATCCATCTTGTGTACGATGGCATTGGTCGCATTGCTCAAACATGCCTTCGACGCTCCCCGTCCCCTCACCGTACTCACCCAAGCCGGAATATGGGACTCGATCGTGCTGGTGGAAGGGCATCCCCTGCGGGACACGCTCAGTTTCCCATCGGGGCACACGGCCGCAGCCTTCAGTCTGTTTACCACTTTGGCGCTTTTTGCCACTCGCTGGTGGATCAAAATGCTGCTCTTTTTCGCAGCCCTGGCCGTAGCGTACAGCCGCATCTATCTGATGCAACATTTCCTCTCCGACGTGTTGGCCGGATCGTTTCTCGCTACGGTTATCTCGGTAGTCGTGTACTTGTGGGCGAGGGAAGCCCGCTGGATCGACTTTGGCCGTCCGCTCGTTTCGCTGCGTCGCTATGGCCGGCCGGAAAATCTCGAATGACGGCTTTTTGTCGCCCTTGCGGGAAGCTTTTTCAACCTGGGCTAGAGATAGGCCAAGAGATTTCCTCCGATACAAAGGCAGAAGAATCCCCGTGCGGGAGCCGCTTTTCCCCCTCTAAAGAAAACCCCTTGCCGGGCAATGAAAACTTGCGCAGGAAAATCGTTTGCCTGCGGCGGGTAGGGTAGAAGAAATTTTATCCATCTTCCCTTCGGTGGTCGGATATTCGGGATAGCGGAACGGTCAGTTCTTGGCGTTTTGGCGAAGAAGCTCCCGGGCATGTTCCATGGCGGCCTCCGTGATGTTGGCCCCGCTGATCATGCGGGCCAGTTCGGCAGTACGTTCTTCGGGGGAGAGTAGCGCAATGCGAGAGAGGGTTGTCCCCTCGCTCTCCTGTTTGAATACCTTGTACTGGAGGTCTCCGCGTGAGGCGATCTGGGGCAGGTGGGTAATGGCGATCACCTGCATGTGCCGCGACATGTCCTGCATGATGCTTCCCATCCGGTCGGAAATCTCGCCCGAAACACCCGTGTCGATCTCGTCGAAGAGAATGGAGGGCAACTTCGCCCGCCGGGCCAAGGCGTATTTCACGGCCAGCATCACGCGGGACAATTCGCCGCCCGAAGCGATTTTTTCCACATCGGCCGGGGCTTGTCCCAGGTTGGCCGAAAAGAGAAAGCGTACCGAATCCGCCCCCTCGGCCGTGAAAGTATCCGAAGATGAGACTTCGATGCGGAACGTGGCGTGGGGCATCCCCAGCGTATGGATCGTATCGGTGATCTGCTCCGAAAGCGCGGCGGCGGCTTCCACTCGGGTTTGGGTCAGGGCGGAGGAAGCCGCCGCCCGGGCTTGCCCCGCTTGGGCGCATTCCTGCTGGAGGGTATCGATCCTCTCGTCGAGCTGTTCCAGTCCGGAAACCTCCCCGCGAAGGCTTTCCCGCAGGGCGATCAAGGCCGAGAGATCCTTTGCGTTGTGTTTGCGAAGCAGGGTGTAAAGCAGGTCGAGGCGCTCGGTGGCGCGTTGGAGCAACTGCGGGTCGTCTTCGCTTTCCTCTACCAGGGAGCAAACGCGTGCCGTGATGTCCTTGAGTTCGATCAGGGCGCTTTCCGTGCGGGCGGTCAGTTGGTCCTGCGGGGGAAGGTAGGCTTCGGCGCGGCGCAGCAGGGAGAGTGTTTCCGAGAGCCGGGACAGCACGCCCGTTTCTTCGGCGTCCATCTGCTGCCAGGCAGCCTGCAAGTCTTCCTTGACCTGCTGCGAATGCGACAGCCGCGCCACGAGGCTCTCCAGTTCCTCCTGTTCGCCGGGGTCTTTCAGGTCGGATTTGTCCAGTTCGTCGAGCAGATACCGGTTGTAATCCTGTGTGCGTGCAAGTTCACTCCGGCGGGCGGAGAGTTCCTCCAGTTCTTTTTGCAGGGCGCGGTATTGTTCGTACCGTTGCCGGTATTGTGTCCTCGGTACATCGTTCCCGGCGTAACGGTCGACCAGTCCCAGGCGGAAAGCAGGGCGGGAGAGCAGCAGGCTCTGGTGCTGGGAATGCACGTCGAGCAAGTGTCCGGCGAGCCGGCCGAGGGTGTCGAGCAGCACGGGGGTATCGTTGACAAAGGCGCGGGATTTTCCGGAGGGGAGGATCTCCCGACGCAGGATGGTCAGCGGTTCGTAGTCCAGGTCGTTTTCGGCAAAGAAGCCTTCCAGGTCCATTCCGTCGATTTCGACCGAGAGTTCCACCACGCATTTGCGGGTGTTGTCGCGCAAGGCGGCCAGGTCGGCTCTCGCCCCCGTCGCCAGTCCCAGAGCGCCCAGTATGATGGATTTTCCTGCGCCGGTCTCGCCCGTGAGGATGGTCATGCCCGGGGAGGGGTCCATCTCCAAGCGGTCGATCAGCGCATAGTTGGAAACGTACAGTTTTTTTATCATCGTTCGGTGGCGGGGCAGTGTTTTCCGCCGTTCAAAGATAGTGTACTTTTGTCAAATGCGTGTCCCGTTGCGGTGTTTTCTGTCGCTCGGAAAGGAAAAAGGGTGGGTATTTGTCTATAAAACAACTTGTTAAAATATTAACGTAAAAAAAACGGAGGGATTTGCTTTTTTGTGAAATATATCCCTATATTTGTGGTGTTGGTGTACGAGATACAGGGTCGCGGTTAACTCCCGAAAGGGGCGCGTCGGATGGTCCGGCACCGTGGTCCTAACAACTAACAACACATTTGTTTTTTGATTTTTTTTACAACACACACAACTGGATTTTAAAGTTACTATGGATTAAAGGGCGGCATTCTTACTTCAGTATTTCCTTCGTTTCGTCTATGACGCCCTTTGGAGAGAGAAGTACACCCGGAATGGTTTCCGGGTGTATTTTTTTGCCCCGGCATGGCCCGTAGGGACAGGTGGGAAGAAAGGAGGCGGATGAAAATGTGCGTGCGCAGGAAAACCACCCCGGGAGGATGCCCTGTGAAGGCCTGCCCTGGAGGAAAATGCCGGAAGATGTTTTGGATACACCCAGAGTTGGCGTGGGACGTTGTGGAAAAATTGTTGGTAATATACGGGGGCCGATTCGAAAAGTGAAGCGAAAAAGGTCGTAGCTTTACCCTCATGGAAAACGCGAAAAGAAATCCGTCCCGCAGGACTTCTGCGGCCTCCCCGGTGGTCCCCTTGGCGGCCGGTCGGCGGCCGCCCCAAGCCATTGATCTCGAACAGGCTGTCCTGGGTGCATTGATGATAGACGGTCGCTCGGCCGACCGTGTGGTGAATATCTTTCAGGACAACGACCAGGTGTTTTACCAGCCGGAACACCGCCATATCTACTCCGCCATCGTCCATCTGTACAACGACAGCCAACCCATCGACCTGCTCACGGTCAGCAATCAACTGCGCACCGAGGGCCATCTGGATGCCGTAGGCGGGGACTATTACCTGGTGCAGCTCACCCAACGGGTAACCTCGGCTGCCAACATCGAATTCCACGCGCGGATCATCCAGCAAAAATACTTCCAGCGGGAACTTATCCACTTGTCCAACAACATTATCGACCAGTCGTACGATGACTCTACCGACGTGTTCGACTTGTTGGACGAGGCCGAAGCGGGCATCTTCAACATCACCAACACCAACATCAAGAAGTCTTACGAAAAGGCCGATGACTTGGTGCACCAGGCCATCAAGCGCATCGAGGAACTCTCCAAGCAGGAGGGAGGTATCAGCGGTCTGGCTTCCGGTTTTCGCGACATCGACAAGTGTACTGCCGGTTGGCAGAACAGCGACCTGATCGTCATCGCTGCCCGTCCGGGTATGGGTAAGACGGCATTCGTGGTGTCGATGGCAAAAAACATGGCCATCCGCCACCAGATCCCCGTGGCGATGTTCAGCCTGGAAATGTCGTCGGTGCAACTGATCACCCGAATGATCAGTTCCGAAACGGGAATCCCTTCCAACAAACTGCGCGAGGGAAGTCTCCAGCAGTACGAATGGGACGTGCTGTACCAGAAGGTGAAGGACCTGGAGCGCGCCCCGATCTACATCGACGAGACCCCCGGCTTGTCCCTGCTCGAGTTTCGGGCCAAGGCGCGCCGGCTGGTATCCCAAGGCGTGAAGATACTGATCATCGACTACCTTCAACTGATGACCGTCGGCGGGAAAAACAACCCCGGCAACCGCGAACAGGAGATCTCGACCATCTCCCGGACGCTCAAGGCCGTCGCCAAGGAGCTCAACGTCCCGGTGATCGCCCTTTCGCAGCTTTCACGCGGTGTCGAGGCGCAGACCGGACAAAAGCGGCCTTCGCTGCAGCACTTGCGCGAATCGGGAGCCATCGAGCAGGATGCGGACATCGTCAGCTTTATTTACCGCCCGGAGTACTACAATTTCGACACGTGGGAGGACGGGACGCCTACTGCCGGCCAAGCGGAATTCATCATTGCCAAGCACCGCAACGGCGACTTGCGCAACATCCGTCTGGCGTTCGTAGGCCAACTGGCGCAGTTCTCCGACCTGGATCAGAGCACACCTTCCGGCGCTCCCGAGGCCGGGGGATACCCTTCGGGGGCTCCCGCCGCACCGTATGCCGTGCAGGACAGTTACGACTCCAAGATTAACAACGCATTCGGCGGCGGGTTCGACCCCCGAGCCTTGCCCAGCGATGCGTTTGAAAGCCGGATCAACCGCCCGCCTTCCGATCAGGATGACGACAAGCCGCCTTTCTGATCCCTTCGCGGCGTCTTTTCACTCTCTCCCGACACACCCGGACTGAAAGGAACTTGGGAGATGTGAAAACAAAAACTTTCCGATAACGAACCGACTGAAACCGAACATATCCCCGATGAAACAACAACCGCAGACCATGCCGGACAAAAACATCATTTGCAGCGCTTATTTCCCCAAGACCGATACCCATGCGCTGGTGCAGGAAGAAAACGATTGCGTGTACCTGTACCTGTACATCCGGCCCGACAGCAAGGACACCGAGATCCGTGCCTGCTGGGTGCGCAATTACGGAAAAGCCATCGACGCGGTCGATGAAAAGGCCTTGGACGCCGGAGCCCAACCCCGGATGCCGCTGCGCGCATGCCGTCATCCGCAGGGCGCGGCGCGGCTCGACCCGAAGGACCTCCGTCTGGTCTTTCTGGAGGACGGGGACGGCGCGGCACTCTACGAGGGAGATCAACTTTTGTCCGTTATCCCCGGTTGGGCTTCCAGCGGGGAGTTTACCGGGTACGCCCGCGATGCGATCGGGACATCACCTTTTGCCTGGGAACTCGGTAAGCCTCGTCAGAACGATATTTTCAAGCGGGTGCGTCAGGCCGAGTCCTACTGGAAGTCCATGCAGGACAATGCTACCTGGGAACACTTTCGCGACCAGCATCTCCAGGCTATCGAACGGGCATACGGGCCTCATGCGGAATACCTGGTGGTGGACGTAGGGTATTTCCCGCCCCGTGCCGTGGTAACGGTGCGCGAGGGGGATACCGTGTGGCTCTTTACCCTCGGGATGTCGCTCCTCCAGCAGCCTTCGGTCGATCGTTTTACCCAGTATCCGGAAGGTTTGCGCCGGGCGGAACTCGCCATGGGCGTACGCGAAGACCTCTTCCGGGAACACCGCGACGCTTTTGTGGCGTATCTGGTGGGGCTGTCGGACATCCCTTGGAACTATACCACGTTTTTGGGCGATGGCCATACGGTGTTGTTCGACATCGAGCCGTTTGGGAAGCATCTTTCCCATGCGCTTTTGCTCGAGGGCGAGGCGAATTTCTCGGAAAAGCTCTACGACGATTTCCGGGGCGATCCGGTGAACTGTCTGTGGATCGTGCCGATCACGGAGAAACAGCAGCACTATGCCGAGGAGTTGGGCAACGAAGCGCTGATGAAATGCGCCCGGGGCGATGTCCGCGAGCGGGCGTTCCGGGTTTTCGACGGTCAGGAGAAGTTCCTTTTGCCGGAAAAAGAGCGCAAGTAATCGAAGCACTCAAGCGAGGCGGGCAAAATATCTGAACCTTGCGGGAGATACTGCAAGGCAACGCCCCTTTACGGGGAAAAAATGTTTTTCGAAAAGGAGAGGAAAGGAAACGACTGGAAAGGTTTACTCAAAGGTGTTTTTGATCCCTTTCTCGGTCGTCTTGACGATACGGTAGGTGAAGCGTTTGTTCATCATGTACTGGTAGAGTCCCGCCAGAATGATGGTGAAGATCTTGGAACCCACGTCGTACAGATGCAGGTATTCCACCATAAAGACCATCAGCGCACTGGAGAACGCCAGTCCCACCCATGCGATGGCAAAGAACATGAAGAACCTTCGGATGAGTTTGTCCGGGGTGCGGAAATTGATCTTGGTGTTCATCAGAAAACTGCACAACAGTCCGGAGTTTACGCTGATCACGTGAGCCGGAAGCACATGCATGTCGGTAGTGCGCATCAGCACGTAGAAGATACAGAAGTCCAAGACCTCGCACGAAGCGCCGATGATCGTGTAGATGATAAAGTGCCGGTTTTTCTGGAAGAATCCCACGTTTTTTCGGTGCTTCTATTGACGGACAATACTTTTTTCCCTGTGATTTCGCTGCAAGGTTTTTCCAAAGCAGACAAATGTAACCCTAAAAAATAAACCCGGCAAAAAAAATCGCCGGGTTTAGGGTATTTTTAGCTTAGGATCGTTATTTACCGCTCGTTTTCAGGCATCTTGAGTAGCAAAAATGCAAGGAAACCGTACACCCCCGTTGCCAGGATGACCAAAGCCGGAAGCACGACGCGTTGCTTTCTCTTTCTCCGCATCGCAATCCATGCTCCCGCCAGCACTGCTCCCAGAATGAAAGCGTACGGCGATCCGCCCTCGAAGCGTGGGTAGGCATAGCCATCGTCGCTCGAAGTAAATGACAGACGGAACGGGAACAGCCATCCCGCGATCTTTTGTGCCGCACTCGGCGGGAAGGACACTTCCCGCTGGGTGATCAAAGTCCGGTCGTCTGCTCTCAGGCCGTACCAGCGTACCGAATCGTCTCCGCCGATGCGCACCGTCCGGTTGAACAAGTTGCCGACGATCATCAGACTCTCGGTCTTCGGATCGAAACTCCCCACCGGCATCCGAATCAGCTCATAGTCGGAAGTCAGCACATAGAGCTGCGAGTTGCGGTCGGTCAGGTAGCCGATGTACTGCCTCCCGGGAAATTCGGTCACGAATCCCTGCACCATCCCTATCTCCGGGTCGATCCCGGTATCGCGCACGAAAGGACGTCCCCGGACCATCATCAGGCGGAATACCCGGTGGTTGCGGTCGATGAGCAGGTAACCGTTGTCGTAGTCCTTGCGGGTAGTGGGGTTGCCGGCAATGGCCATCGCCGGAAAAGCGAACCCCTTCTTTTCCATCGCCAGGGTGAACGTCCGGCTTTTTTCCGCCTTTACGGCATTGGTGGCCATGTCGATGAATTCGATCCCCTGGTCCGTAATACGGAACACATCGTCCGGCATTTCCAGATCGACCCGTCCCGAACGGCTCTCCAGCAGGGGGTATAGCCCCGGGACGCGGCGGTTGAGGTCCGACGGCGAACTGCGGAAGATGAAGTTGCCCGCCTGGATAGCTTTCGGTGTCATCGCCACTCCGCGCAGGGTGTCCGGCAGGCGGCCGTCGGCGATCAGTTGCCGGTAGTAAAACGTGGGAAGCATGCTGTCGATCGCCTCCCCGGAATAGACCTTCCCTTGTTGGTCGATCATCGAAAGACCCTTCTCGTCCGCAGGGAGGTTGTGGAGCAGTTGGTCGTTTACCTCGCTCATCAGGGTAAAGGGCGCGTACCGCGTATCGGGCGTCGCAAAGCTGTACAACCAGGGCAGAATCCAAGCCAAAACCCCGATGGCGAGCAGCAGCAGAAATATTTTGCCGTATCGTGTCATCTGTTTTTGTCGTTTGTCGTTTTTTTTTGAAAAGAGGAAATGCCGTTTAGTCTTCCGCGCCGGCCTTGAACCGCAGGACCGACAGCCAGGTAAAGGAGGCCAGGCTCACCGTGATGGCCGCCAGGACCGGGAGAAAACC
Source organism: uncultured Flavobacteriales bacterium (assembly GCA_902478645.1). Classification (GTDB taxonomy): domain Bacteria; phylum Bacteroidota; class Bacteroidia; order Flavobacteriales; family UBA1820; genus Merdimorpha. The sequence continues at coordinate 9,174 of CABSLV010000017.1, forward strand.
GTTGTAACTCTCCGGGACGAGGCTCACGTAGTACATCCGCAGCACGGCCACCGCCAACCCTCCCGCGACGATCTTTCCCCGCACGGAAGGTTCGGTCAGGATCCATCCGGCAAGAAAATAAGCCGCCCATCCTGCCAACACCCAGGGCAGCATCGTCAGTTCGATGCGCTCCACCAGTTCGGGAGCCAGCAGCGAGCGGGCGTACCACCCGATCACCAGCGCGCATGCACCGAACAACACCGCCAGCGCCCCGGCACCGAAGCCCAGGCAGGAGAACGTTATCCGTTTTTGGGATACGGGCAGGTGAAGGGTGAGTTTCAGGCGTTTTTGCAGCACTTCGGGCAGGAATTGTGCCACGGCTACCGCCAGTCCCACGGCCGGGAAGACGTATTGCAGCACGTCCACAAAGACCATGTCGCGTTCGAGCATCAGTTGCCACAAGTGCGGGACGTCCTTGATGGCCAGAATGCGTTCGATGCGCAGCAGGCAGTAAAGGGTCATCGCAGCCAGGACGATGGCCGAGCAGAAGTACGTAGTCCGTATCTTGAGCCATTCTTTGAAAAAGATCGCTTGATTCATCTTTTTTCGGGGTGTGTTTTTCGGGTTAATACTTGCCGGTCAGACCGATAAAGGCATCTTCGAGACAAACGCTTTCTTCCCGGAGCCCTTCGAAGGCGACCCCGCAGCGGTGCAGATAGCTCTCCACGTACGCTCTCCCCTCGAAGGAAAAGAGCTCGCCCCGGGAGCGGATCACCCCCGGATGGTAGATACCCGGATCGTCCGCAAACGGGGGAGCGTCCCCCCGGGTGGTGAAATCGTAGCGGTGTAGGCATTCCAACAGGTCTTTTACCGGAGTCTGGATGAGGATGCGTCCGTAGTCCATCAGGATGCAGTCGTCGATCAGACGCTCCATGTCGCTGATGATGTGCGAGGTGAGGAAGACCGTCTTGTTCTCGGCCTTGGCGTATTCCTTCAGATAGTCGATGAACAGGCGCCGGTAGCCCGGGTCGAGTCCCATCGAAAAATCGTCCAGCACCAGCAGGTCCGGGTCTTGCGCCAGGATAAGCCCCAGGGTTACCTGCGAACGCTGCCCGCACGACATCCGGGAAATGGGCTGGCGGGGCGCCACGTGCAGTTTTTCCATCAATCCGTAGTAGGCGTCCTTTTTCCACCGGGGGTAGAAAGCGGAGTAAAACTTCTCCACCTGCGCGATGGTCATGAAACTGTACTGCACGTGGCCTTCGATCAGCAGCCCGATGCGGCGGCGCGTGAGGGGGTGCATCCGGCGGATGTCCTCCCCAAAGATGAGGCATTGTCCTCCGGCGGGCTTGAGAAATCCCGAGAGGATGTTGATGGTCGTCGTTTTGCCCGTACCGTTTTTTCCCAGCAGTCCCAGGATACGGCCTTTGGGTACCTGGAAACTCAAGTCTTGGTAGATAAGCCGCGAACCGTAGTAGTGGGTCAGGTGGCGGCATTCGATGATGTTTTCCTGCATATGGAAGAGTTGAGGTTGCTTGTTCTTGAAATGAATATCGGCCAATGGCCTCGTTTGTACTTGGGGATCATAAAAACACGGAAATCCCCGCGCTGATCCCCCATCGGCGGCTTCCTCCGTTCCCGAAGGCATACCCGCCCTCGGTGTGGACTTTCAGTTCGAAACCTCTCCGGACAAAGGTGTAGGCCGCTCCGGCTTCCGCCAACGTATAGTCGCGTGTGAGGTATTCGTACAATGGGAGGAGCATCTCCCGCACCCCGATCTCGTTTTCCGCTTCGGCACAGGCGATCGAGGACCCCGTGCCCGTTTTGTGCCAAGCCGCCATGCGGAGTTCCAGACGGTTGCCCTTCGTTCCCTCGCGGCGCAGTCCCGTTTCCGCGCCCAAGCGCAGGAAACTTACCTGCATGTGGTACACAGGACTGGTGAACTGTTCCCGGTCGTAGCGGTATTCGCCGCAGGCGGCGTACCACAGGGACAGCTGCGGGGAGAGACCCTGGAGGTATTCCACCCGCAAGCGGGCGTGGGCCGAGGTGATCTCGTCCCGCAGGGTCTGCGAGAGGAAACGCCACACCTGTACCTGCGTCTGCTCGTCGGCCGTAACACGCTCGTAGGTGCGTTCCCAGCCTTGCTGACGGCCGTAAGCGCCTTGCAGGGTGGCGGTAAGTGCGGAGGCACCCATCGTGCGGCGGTAACTGGCGTGCAGGCCGATCTCCGGACGGCGGGTGAGGAAGGGGATGCGGTTGTCCGATTCCTCGGTGCGTACGCTGCGGTAACGGAAGTAGAGGACAGCCTCGAAAGCATTCCGTCCGCTCTTTTCCCACAGACCTCCGACGGTGGCCTCGTCGCTGAAGTAGTACCGGCCGAAGGAAGTATCGCCCTTGGAGAACATCCGGTCGAAAAGGCCTACCCCGCGCATCCGATAAAAGGTATAGCTGCGGCTCGGCTCCTCGACCGAAATGCCCACGTGCTGCTTGTAGTAGCGGTACTTGGCAAAAAGGCCTAAGGTATGCCCCCTGCCCAGGCGAAGGCTCCATCCCGGGTTGAACGAGAGGTCGGATACCGTGTTTTTCGGTCGGGGGTCCGCACCCCGGAAGGCGATCCTTCCGGTGTATTCCACCCGTAGTCCGAGCACGTGCGTCCCGAAATACCGGGCGTACCCTCCCGAGAGAAAGTACTCCTCGTCCAGGTAATCGCCACCCGTAGCATCGGCCACCGTGTAGGGGTAGAGCATCCACACGTCGCATACATCGTTCCAGGAGCTGCGGCGCAGCGTTCCGGTGGAAAAGGAAGCCGACGCGCAGTAGATACTCTTGTCCTTTTGCACCCCGTATCCGGAAGCCTCGATACGCAACCGCTCGCCGCCCTCGCCCTCGAAGGGAGCGTTCAGCCCCTCGGAATCCCAGTAGGCATACCGCATCGAGAGTTGCGTATCCCGGGAGCGTTCCAGGGTGGCGTACCCGGTGGGCGTCATCCGGTAACCGACCTGCCAAACCCGTGCGCCGAGGGAGTCCCGAAGGACTTCCCCGGCTTTCGGGAAGGTTTGGGCCTGTCCGGTGGCCGCAGAGAGGATCGCGGCGAGCGGCCCGAGCAGAAATGCGATCGGTCGTATGGCAGACATGGAAGACGGGTTATTCCTTTACCGAATAAGGGCTGGGTTCCTGGTTGGGCAGGAAATCGAGGGTCGAGTTGTTGGTATCCTGCAGGACGATGCGCCCCTGGGTGGTTTTTTCCTTTACCTTGCGCGAGGCTACCAGCCCCAGACGTGCTCCGTTGTCGCCGTCGTTTTCACCCACGTAAGTGTAGCCCACATCTACGGCCGAGGGCAGCGAAGGATTGTTCAGCACCGAACCTTTGGGGGCGAGCTGTACCCCGTCGATGATCTGTTCGGCCGGGATGGGGTACATCTCTTTGGAAGTGCCCGAGGGATAAACCACCGAGGTCTTCAAACTGTTCATCCAAGCCGTGATGTCGCCCGTGGGACGAAGGATGAAGTAGGCGCGGTTGCTCTGCACGGAAAGCAGGTTGATCGTAGCGGAGTATCCGTACAGGTTGATCATGTTGGGCACTTCGGGCACGTCCACATCGAGCCGGTGGTCGTCGTACCATTCGAAGTCGGCTTGGGTCAGATCGACTTTGCCACCCACCTCGATATGGTTGATCCCCTGGTTGGCGATCACCAGGCAAGCTCCGGGCTGCACCGGGTGTTCCTTCCCGTTGCCGGGTACCTGGATGAGCAGGTCGGGGACTACTCTCCCGGGCAGGAACTGGCTCAGGTAGCCCTGGTCCATGTTGTCGTTGGTAAATTTGGACGACATGGCTACCACCAGACTGTCGGCGTAGAGTACCTGGTCGGAGTTGTTGTACAGGCAGATGTACTGGTCGTAGGAGTAGGCTTTTCCGGCGGGAGAGTAACATCCCGAACTGTAAACCTCCTTGATGACCCAGCCTCCGCTCACGGCAGCCAGTTCGGGGATCACGGCAGGGAAGGTTACTCCCGTCGCGCCGCTGCCCTCGGCCGGAGCCAGAACGCTTTGGCTGGTCAGGGTATATTGATAGACGTTTTCTTTGCCGTTGGCCTGGTAAGCCCCGTACACGAAGATGTTGTACACCCCCTCTTCCAGTTCGGCGCGTGCCGTTCCGCTCGCATCGGTCTGGACGGTCGTTTCGGCCTGGGTCGAAGTATTGGTAAACGTTACGTCGAAGCCCACGGCCGGATCTCCGGCCGTAGCCCGGGTGGTGTTCGGGGTGTAAATAGGCGTGTCGTCTCCCGGCAGGTTTACCTGAAGGCTTACCGGCACCAGGACGGGGCCGTTTTCTTTGCTGCACCCGCTCACCAGGAGCAAGGCGGCCACGAGAAAGGAAAATGCGATTCTTTTCATTTTTTTGTAAATATTTGTTTGAGAATTTTTTATCCGATTACAATTTCATCTGTACCTCCGCGCCGAAGAACGGGATGACCCACCGCCGGGTTTCTGTATTCAGGTTGGTACGGTAGCGGGGGTTGTAGTCCCACAGGCGATTGACGAAAAACGAAGCCTTGAGGTTTTTCCCGATCTCTTTCGAAGCCTTCAGGTTCAGGCTTACCGATACAGGCGAAACGTTCGGCTCGAAGTAACTGTCGGAAAATGTGAGCACGATGCTCGAAAAGGCCGGATCGGAAGCCATATCCGGTGTGAAGGGCCGCTCGATACCGTCTTTCCCGATGTACGAGGTAGGAAGCCCGGAAAACTTTTTCGACCAACTCCGCGAAGTCCACACCACCTGGATCATGGTCGAGAAGTACAGGCGGAAACGGGGAATGTGCGTATTGAGCCAAATGTTGGTGTTGAACTGCTCGCGGTACGTGCTGTAATCCCAGTCGTAGATCCCCACGTAAGGGTAGGGTTTGCCCATGTACAGCCCGCTGGGGTATTTCTGCATCGGCAGGCTGTTGTCGTACAGGGTGCGGTAGTAGGCCCCGTTGAGGGTGATCGAAGTGCGCAGGGCCGGGATTTCGGGGATCGTCAGGGAATATTCCATCCCGGTCTTCACCGTGCGTTCGCTGTTCATCGGCAGGGAATAGCTCAACAGCAGGGTGTCTCTCTCGGGAAGGAAATCCTCCAGGGAAGGTTTCCCCTCCACCGGTTCGCGGAGTGTGGAGTATTTGACGTAAGGGAACGAATAATACCGCGTGCGGTAGGCAAACCCCTCGGTGGATTCCTCCCGGAAAGCGGTCAGGGACAGGGTGTATTTCCCGAAAGAGAAGTCCGTCCCGGCTTCGAATTTGACATTCTTGTTGGGTTTCAGTTCCGGGTTGGTGCGGTCCGATACCGACGTATTGACCCACAGGACCCGGTTGGCCTCGGTCTGGGAATAGTAGTTCAACACGATCACATCGTTGTAGGATTCCTGCGGGTAGAGGTAGTCCAGCGTCGGCATTTTCATCTGTTGGCCGTATCCCACCCGAAGGGCTATCCCCAGCGTCTGTCCGCCTACACGAGCCGAAGGCAGGGTCCAGATCATGTTTACCCGGGGTTCGGCGTACACCCGCCCCTGCATCCGGTAGTGGCTCGGAAGGTTGCCGAGCATCGACAGGCGGATCCCCGCTGTCAGGGTCAGTTTGTGTTTCCCGAAGCAGGTCATGAATTTTTCTTCGGCAAACAGCGCCGTGCGCACCATCGCCGGAACATCGCTGTAACGCCGTTCGCGGGAAGCGTAGGAGGAAGTCGGGTAGGGAGGATACGTCGCGTCGTACACCATGCCGCGCCCCACGTTTTTGTCCATCGAAGCCTCCAGCCCCACCATCGCCCGGTGGGTGGTCCGGCCCAGGGAGTAGATCCCCACGGCGTTGAACTGGGCGAAGAGGTTCAGCGGACGGTCTTCGTTCCGATAGCGGGAGAGGTATTCCGCCGGCAGGTACGTCCCTTCGTGTTCGCCCGCCTGGGTGCCCGAAGGGTAGGGGAGCACCCCTTGGGGGGCGACCAGCATCTCGCGTTGCAGTACCGAAGAGGTGTACGAAGCCGAGACCACGGCCTCCACGTAGCTCACCGCTGCGCGGTTCACGTCCCACGTCCCGTCGTACGACAAGGTAAAACGGTGGAACGAGGCATCATACCGGTCGGTCTTTGGAGTGAGGTCCGGGTCGTTCTTCTGCGTGTCCAGGGTCCCGACATAGGAGAACGTCAGGCGGTGGTTCAGGCTCGTCCCGCCGAGCGAGCTTTTCCCCGTGTAGTTCCCCTGAAAGGAAATGCGGGTGTATTTCTGCAACTGCTCGCGTACGTCGGGGCGGCCTTGCGTCAGGTCTATCCCCACGTGCAGTGTCCCGGCGCGTTCGCCCAGGGAAAATCCTTTCCCGGCGTAAACCAGTTTGTTCAGCGGGTCGGCCTTCACGCGCACGTTCAGCGGCGAGGCACCCGATTTGGGCTGGAGGATCACCACCGAGGAGGACATGTCGCCGTATTTGACCGACGAGATCCCCTGTATCACTTCCACCTCTTCCATGTGGTCGGTGGAGATCTGCCGCAGGTCGATCCCCCCTCCGATGGTCGATCGTGCGCTTACCAGTTCATCGGGAAGCCGCAGCAGCGTCGCATTGTTCGACAAGGGAGCACCCCCCAGGATGATGGACGCACCTAAGGCTGTATTGTCGTCGCTCCCCGCCTGCCGGGCATACATCTGCTCCCGGCTGCTGATGTCCGCATCGTAGGAAAGGTACCCCGGAAGCAATTGGAAGACATCGCTCAAACTCGAAGGCTGGATGTACTCCAGGGCGGCTTGGGTGAGGGTCGAGGAAGAAGTCCCGCCCGTAGGCCGGTTTACCGGCATCACCACCACATCGTCCAGTTGGAAGGACATCGGGTAGATCTTCACCGCTACGAACAGACTGTCCCGAACTTCGATCGTCCGGGAGGAGGGTTGGAATCCCAGGAAACTTACGCTCAAACGGTACGACCCTTCGGGGATCTCCGGGATCGAAAACATCCCGTCCCGGTCGGTGGTTGTCTGGATCGAGAGTTCGTCGATGCGCACCAGGGCATAGACCACCGCCTCGCCACTATCCCCGTCCGTTACCTTTCCGCGGACCGAACACCGCTCTTGCGCGGAAAGTGGCCAGGCGGAAAGCAGCAGCGCGGCGCATCCAAGTATCGTATGAAAAATTTTCCCCATCCTTGTCTCCCGGAGTGCCCCTTGAGCGGGTACTTCCGGCGAGTGCAAAGATGGGGAGAAGCCTTCCGGGGGAACAATCCCCTAAAATGGGGAAAAACGCCTCTGCTTTCCTCAAAAAGCGTGAAAGGGGTATTATCCCATTGTCTCGTCTTTCTTCGGTCGGAAAAAGATAAAGCGCGAGGAATGGTCGTAGGTCAGATAATTCCACATCCAGTCCAACAGTACCGCCAGTTTATTTCTCACGCCCAGGATCGATCGCAGGTGGATCACCAGCCACATCGCCCAAGCGAAAAATCCATGGAAATGTACCTTCCCCAGATCGGCTACAGCCTTGTTGCGTCCCACGGTAGCCATCGTGCCGTAGTCCTTGTAGCGGAACTCCCGGGGTGTTTCCCCTTTCGCGATCCGGTTGAGGTTCCGGGCCAGACAGCGCCCCTGCTGGATGGCCACCTGCGCGACTTGAGGGTGTCCGTTCGGGTAGCCCGGTTGAGCCTGCAGGCAGATGTCGCCTACGGCAAAGATATTTTCGCTGCCCACCAGGCGGTTGTATGCATCCACCAAAATACGTCCGCCGCGGCCTGTTTTTTCTTTCGGAATCCCTTCGAAATGAACGGCTGTAACACCGCTCACCCAGATCAGTGCCTGGGTCGAAATGGTCTGCCCGTCGTTCAGCACTACCGCTCCGTCACGGAAGTCGGTAACCAGTTTCCCGAGCAGGATCCGCACCCGCATATCTTCGAGGTATTTCTTGGCGTGACGTGAAGCCGATTCCGACATCACCCCCAGCAGGCGATCCGTCCCTTCGATCAGATAGACATGCATCCGGGTTTCGAGGTCGGGATAATCCTTGGGCACGATAAAGCGTTTCATCTCGGCGATTGCACCGGCAATTTCCACTCCGGTAGCACCACCTCCGACGATCACCACGTTGAGCAGCGCGCGTCGTTCCTGTTTGTCCTCGTCGTCCAGCGCGTTTTCCAGATTGAGCAACAGGCTGCTGCGCAGGGCGATGGCCTCGCGTACTTCCTTCATCGGCAGGGCATGTTCTTCGATGGCGCGGTTGCCGTAGTAGTTCGTCGTCGTCCCTCCGGCCAGGATCAGGTAGTCGTAGTCCAGTTCCCCGATCGAGGTAACGATCCGGTTTTTCTCCGGGACGATCTGTTGCACGTCGGCCATGCGGAAGTAAAAGTCCTTTTCGCGGTGGAATAACTTGCGGAACGGGAAGCAGATCGACCCCGGTTCCAGACCGGCCGAAGCGACCTGGTAGAGCAGCGGGGGAAATTGATGATAGTTGTTGCGGTCTATCAGTACAATCTGATAGCGGCGGCTGTCGATCTTGTTCACCAGTTTGATCCCGGCAAAGCCTCCTCCGACGATTACCACTCGTTTTTTTTCAGTGCGGGGGATACGGATATCCATAGAAGTACGCGTTGGTTTTTGAGTTACAGTTTCGGTTTGCTTGTCGAACGAAAGTACGCATTTTTTTTACCCACTTTTCCATTTTGTGGACCAACGGCATAAATTTTCCTACGAACGCATCCCCGGGCATTTCCTTAGGCGCGGTGAAAAGCCTATATTTGTTTGAGGCAAACGAAAAAATCGCACGAAAAGATGGAATGGGAACTTATCGGGCGGCTGTTACTGGCCGGAGTGCTGGGAGCCGTCATCGGGTTGGATCGGGAATACCGTGCCAAGGAAGCAGGATTCCGTACGCATTTTTTGGTCTCGTTGGGCAGCGCCCTGTTCATGGTCGTCTCGCAGTACGGCTTCCGGGATTTCATGGGCGAAGGCAGTACTCCGATAGATCCCAGTCGGGTAGCTGCGCAGATCGTCAGCGGCATCGGATTCCTGGGAGCCGGGACCATCATCTTCCAGAAGCAACTCATTCGGGGACTCACCACCGCCGCCGGCATGTGGGCTACGGCCGGCATCGGCATGGCTATCGGCGGAGGCATGTACTGGATCGGCGTAGCGGCAACGGCCCTTACCTTGGCCGGTATGGAACTGCTTACGGTATTGTTCAAGGACGTAGCTCTGCACAACATGTCCCTCACGTTTTCTACCACCGACCGTCAGAACCTCGCCCGGGTAATGGATGAAGTCTGCAAAAAGAAATGCCCCATCATCAGTTATTCTACCCAGCAGGAGCAGCACGGGGAGCTGACCGTCTATAAAGTATCGATGTTTATCAAACTGCACCACCGCCGGGATGTCCAGGCTCTGTTTACCTTTATCCAGTCCCTGCCGCAGATCACCCTGACCAGCATAGAGTAGGGGGCGTTCGGCATTCCTTGTCTTTTGATAAGATATAGGATGCGGTTTGAGGGAGCCAAACCTGAAAAACTTGCGTTTTCCCCTTGTCTCTCCTTTCACCTTTGCTTATCTTTGCTCCGATAACCAAAACCGTAACCGCCTATGGAAGAATAACCTCGTTGTATTGGTAGAACCATCCTGCGCCGCATTTCCCCCGCCGGAATGCGGAGCGAACATATAAAAGCGTTAGCTTTATCTCTTGCTTATCGAAATCTGGAACATTTCAAGCACAACAGGAGTAAAGTGTAAACGCTCGCGTTTTTACGTGGGCTTTACTTTATTTGTTGTGCAAGGTATTCCAGAACCTCGATAGGCAAATTAAAGTTCTGTCCCACGTTTTTTATATGCCTGTCGAAAAGAAAACCATCCGCCGAGGGGACACGGCATATTAAAATTTCAGTTACAAATGAAAAAGTTATTACGTTATTTAATCATCTTTACGGCTGTTGTATTGTTAAGTTCATGTGGGGCTTCCAAAAGAGTGTTAAAACAGAATAACAAAATACTTACTGCGGCATTAGAGGCATCGGCACAGCAGGCACAAGCTTCGGCTTTGCAAACCCACACAGCGACGGCCGTTATGCAGTCTTCGTATAACAATGATCCCACAGTTCCCCGGGGAGAATCCAAAAAGAGGGTAGATCGCGATACCCCCGGTCAAACAGCATTGGAACACACGATAATTCGGTGGGCAATAGATTCCGACCCACAAGGTGCCCGTGTATATTATCGTGTGATATCCAGTATACCGGCAGAAGTTAAGAATACGAATGAAACTTATTTGATGACTACGCCTTATGAAGAGACACGTTCTTTCAATATTTTAGGTTTGACATATGAAAATTCTCGTAATGTGCAAATAGAATTTAAGGTGTCTAAAGCTGGGTATGAGGATCAAGTGAAACGTTTTAACGTTCGTCAAGCTATTGATCAGCAGGAGATAAGTAGCTTTTTTGTTTTAGTTAAAAAAGAGGTAGATTGATATTTTGTTTTGTTGGCGACAAGAGCAGAGGTTATATCTTCTTTCAAAGGAGGAGGGAGTACCCTGCGCACAAAAGTTCGCCCGGCCTTTCGGCCGGGCGAACGTGTTTTGTGTCGGAGCCTCGCACGGGCTTATTCCCGCACCGCCGCGTATTCCGGATGCCGCCGCAGGAATTCCTCAGCGTACCAGCAGGAAGGGCGCACCTTCATCCCCTGCGAGCGGGCGTATTCCAGGGCGAACTTTACCAAGGCAGCCGCAATGCCCCTTCCGCCGATCTCTTTCGGGACGATCGTATGACGGATGTCCATCACACCCTGCGGGAGCAAGGCGTATTCCACGTAACCCGTATAGCCCTCTACCTGTGTTTCAAAACGGCCGGCAGCAGGGATGTGTCGAATCGAGTAGTCCATATCGCGTATGTGAAAGAAAGTCCCCGCCCGGAGGCCTCCTTGGGACGGTTTCCTAAGGGGGCATCCCGGCGGGGACGGGTTTGTCATTGCAGGTTGAATTCCTGGTTGATGCGCTCTACTGCCTTGAGTTTGTCACCGCGCAGCAGCGAACGGGCGTTGAAGAAATTCACACCCTTGGCACCTTTCTCGATGGAGAGTTTAGCCGCCTGGTACAGTTCTTCGGCCGAGAGGTCGGGCACGAACAAGCCCGAAACGTACAGGTTCTTGCCCTGGGTCTCGCGTACGCCGTTCTCCACGCTGAAGCCGATCCAATCGATCCCCTCGAGGTAGAACGAGTTGTAGTTCATCGGGCACACGATGTCGATGTCCCAAGCCGGCCAATCCTGATAGACGGTCATCCGGGCGCGGGTCGGGTAGGGGAACACCGCTGCCGACACCTGCTTGCCGGCCGCGTGGGTCTCGGCTACGATCTCATTGACCAGCGAGGAAACCTCGTTCAGGCGGAACTGCAGCCATTCGGGGCTCAGCCACGGATGTTTGAGTTCCAGAGGGGAATAACCGAAGATCGCCTTGAACTTTTCGATGGCCTCGGGATGATAGCCGAAGTCGTACTCTGCCCGGTAGGAGTCCTGTTCGATGTGGAATTTGTCCCGCTGGAGTTTTCTGCCCAGCAGTGCATCGTTATAGCGGATAAAGTCCAGATGCACCGAGGCCAGGCCGTCGAGTGCCGCCAGTGCAGCCGCTTTTTCCTTGACGTGTTGGCGGGCATCGGGCGAAGAGGGGCTCAACCACTTGTAATGCTTGACGTACGGATCGTATTCCAGGCTGTTGTTGCCCAAACGGTTCACATCGAACCATTCCGGATGCTCGTACGCCACGCTGTCGCCCGGAGCGTTCATCGAGAACATCCAGGCGTGGATCTTGGCCCCCGGGTACGCTTTGGCCGCTTCGATGTAGCGCGCCGTCTGTTCCGGAGTGCCGCACATGTAGTAGTTCTTGATGCCCGCCCGGTCGAAAGGAGCCATCCACTCGATGATCTCTTCCACCGTCGCATCTTTGTCCACGTCGTCCCATACGCCCAGGGCGATCTTCTGCGGCTGAGGTTCGGCTTTCTTCTTCCGATCCCCGCCCTGGGCCGGGAATGCCGCTGCGGAGCACAGCAAGGCCGCCGCCAGCGTAAAAGTGAATAGGTGTTTCATGGTGTTGTATATTGTTGGTTGTTTTTCTTTTGTCCGTGTGCTCGATATGTTTTCCCATCACTTTGGGAGCATCGCCTCCCCGGCAGGTCAGTCTTTTTTCATCCCGTCCATCAACTCCCGCAACGCATCGGCGTACTGCCGGGAGTTTTCCAGACGGGGCACTTTGTTCTGTCCGCCCATCTTGCCCCGCAGCGCCATCCACCGGTAGAACAAACCCTCGGGTGCCACGGTGAGCACCGGCCGGCGCAGGGTGATGTCCGAGTAGCGTTTGGCCCGGTAGTCCGAATTGATGGCTTGCAGGCGGCTGTCCAATGCCTCGACGAAACGTTCCCGGTCGTCGGGCGGCGTGTCGAATTCGACGATCCATTCGTGGGCTCCCTTGCTGCCCCTTTCCATGAAAACCGGCGCGGCGGTGTATTCCCGGATATGGGCGCCGGTACACCCGCAAGCGTAGTCCAGGGCCTGTTCGGCGTTTTCGACCACGACTTCCTCGCCGAAAGCGTTGATGAACTGTTTGGTGCGGCCGGTGATGACGATGCGGTATGGGTCGATCGACGTAAAACGCACCGTATCCCCGATCAGGTAACGCCAAAGCCCTCCGCACGTGGTGATCACCATTGCGTACGGGGTATCCTTTCGGACTTCCCACAGAGGAACGGCCGCCGCCGCTTGCCCTTTTTTCAAGAACTGATCCATCGGGATAAACTCGTAGAAGATCCCGTGTGCGCTCATCAGCAGCATGTCTTTGCTCTGCGCCGTATCCTGAAAGGCAAAGAAGCCTTCCGAGGCATTGTACACCTCGTAGTACCGCATGCGGGCCGAAGGGATCAGCCGGCGGTAAATCTCCTGATAGGGCGTAAAGGCAATGCCTCCGTGCATGAACAGCTCCAGGTGCGGCCACACCTGGCACAGGTCGCTCGCCCCGGTAACCTCCAGCACCTTTTCGAGCATGACCAGCATCCACGAGGGCACTCCCGCCAGGGAGGTAACATCCCTTCGGATCACCTGATCCACCATGCGCGGCAGTTTTTCGTTCCAGTCGGCCAGCAGCGACGTCTCCCGGTCGGGCGTGGAGCAGAGGTCGGCCCACCCCGGCGTCCGGCTCATCAGGATGGCCGACAAGTCGCCCACCAGCATGCCGTTCTCGGTGCTTTGCAGGCTTCCCCCCAGGCGCAGGGCCCGTCCGGAGAACATCCGCGCGTCGGGATGGTTGCACAGGTAGGCCGTTACCAGGTCGTATGCCGCCAGGAAATGGTTGCCGCGCAACGATTCGTCGCTGATGGGGATGTATTTGCTCTGGGCATTGGTCGTGCCGGAGGATTTGGAGAAATACCGGATCCGTTGCGGCCATACCACGGCTTCTTCTCCCCGCAGGGCACGTTCGACATAAGGGTGGAAGTCTTCGTAGCGGCGCACCGGCACCTTTCCCGAGAAGTCTTCGTAGCTCATCCGAGGGGAAAAGCCGTGTTCCTGTCCGAAGGCCGTCGCGCTTCCCTTTTCCAACAAATAAGACAAGATACGGCGTTGCTGCTCCACCGCCTGGTGACGGATCCGTTCTATCCGTCCCCGGCGGCTGCGCAGGTATGCCGAAAGGATCGCATGGCGCATGTTCGTTGTAGTTTTTTAAGCCGTTCCCTGCCGTGAATACGGCGCAAGGAACGGCTTTGGGATCTATTTACCGATAGCCTGTTCCCGCTCCTGCCGATCCGTCAAGCGGAAAATGCACGAACTGGGGGCGTTTTCTGTCCGGGATAGCGGCAAGACAGGGTTTGCTATTCCCTCTCCCCGTTTACCAAAATCTCTTGCGAAGCGGTCAGCAGATCGAGCGGATGTCCTCCCGGATGGTTTCGCCCAGACGGTCGGCCTGCTCCTGGGTGCGCGCTTCGGTGTAGATGCGGATGATGGGTTCGGTATTGCTCTTGCGCAGGTGTACCCAACTGTCCGCAAAGTCGATCTTCACGCCATCGATATCCGTGATGCGCTCCCGGGCGTATTTCTGCTTCATTTTTTCTAGGATGGCGTCCACGTCGATCTCCGGGGTGAGGCTGATCTTGGTCTTGCTCATGAAATAAGCGGGAAGTTGGGCGCGCAGCTCCGACAAGGAGATCTTCCGCTTGGCCAGGTAGGTCAGCATCAGTGCCACGCCCACCAGTGCATCGCGTCCATAGTGGAGTTCGGGGTAGATCACCCCGCCGTTGCCTTCTCCGCCGATCACACAGCCGTTCTTTTTCATCAGCGCCACGACATTGACTTCTCCCACGGCCGAGGCCTGGTAATGCCCCCCGTGTGCCGCCGTTACGTCGGCCAATGCCCGGGAGGAGGACAGGTTGGAGGCCGTGTCGCCTTTTTGACGCGAAAGGATGTAGTCGGCCACAGCGACCAGGGTGTATTCCTCGCCGAACATCTCGCCGTGCTCGTCGATAAAGGCCAGACGGTCCACGTCCGGATCGACGACGATGCCCATGTCGGCCTGCGCGTCGGCTACCGTACGGCAGATCTGTTCCAGATTTTCTTTCAACGGTTCGGGGTTGTGGGCGAAATGTCCGTCGGGCGTGCAGTTGAGTTCCGTAATGTCGGTAACCCCCAGGGCTCGAAGCAGTTTGGGGATGGCGATCCCGCCGGTGGAGTTGACCGCATCGACCACGACTTTGAATCCTGCTTCGGCGATCGCCCGGCGGTCTACGGCCGGGAGGGCCAGTACTTTTTCGATGTGCCGGTCGATGCCTTCCAGGTCGGACGTGATGGTGCCCAGACGGTCTACTTCGGCATACGTATAGTCATCGGCCTGTGCCGTGCGGAGGATTTCGGCGCCCTGTTCCGCATCGAGAAATTCGCCCTGACGGTTGAGCAGTTTCAAGGCGTTCCACTGCTTGGGGTTGTGGCTGGCGGTGATGATGATGCCTCCGTCGGCCTGATGGTGGACTACCATCATTTCCACGGTCGGGGTGGTGGACAGCCCCAGGTCGATCACGTCGATGCCCATCCCGGAGAGGGTCGCGGTAACCAAGGCGTGTACCATCGGTCCCGAGATGCGGGCATCGCGCCCCACTACGACCCGAAGGCGGTCTTTCCCCGGATTTTCTTTCAGGAGCCAAGCCCCGTAGGAGGAGGTGAATTTTACCGTGTCGAGCGGAGTGAGGTTGTCGTCTGTCCGACCTCCGATGGTGCCCCGGATGCCGGAAATGGATTTTATCAATGCCATGATTTCAGGTGTATTATGGGTAGTATTCTATGGTTCGTTCCCAGCGCTGGAGGATGGTTTCCGCCTCTCCGAAGCCCGGAATTTGGGATCGGGTTTCGCGCAGGGTCCAGTTGCCCAGGCTGTCGGTCTGCAGGTAGAGATACCGCTGGGTGAGCGAAAAAGGCTCCTGTCCCTCCATCTGATCGACCGTGATGATCTTCTCCAGGTCATTCTGGGCGTTGTATTCGTATTTTTCGAGAATGTTCGAGTTTACGCCGTTGCGGATTTCCTCTTTTTCGATCCGGCGTCCCTTGCGGTCGTAAGAGTATTTCAATACGGAGAACATTTTCTCCTGGCCTTCTTCTACCGTATAGTCTGTCCGTTCTTCGATCAGGTTGCCCTTGCGGTCGTAAGTATAGTTTATGGAGACCAAAGTCCTGTCGGCCGTATCCTTTATCACCCGGGTCTGCTTGCGACGGTGGTCGTCGTAAGTGTAGAGGTCGTAAGCCGTCAGACGGCCGTCGGCAAATTGCAATACCTGCGTGAGCAGCGAGTCTTTGTTGTATTCGTATTTCTGGATCGTCGTGCCGTCCTCGGTGATCAGACGCAGGTTCTTCAGCAAACCGTTGGGGTAGAAGTCCAGCACGCGCATCACATCGTATTCGGTTTTCTCCTCCGTCGGGTCCGTTT
The DNA here is from genome assembly GCA_902478645.1 of uncultured Flavobacteriales bacterium. GTDB lineage: Bacteria > Bacteroidota > Bacteroidia > Flavobacteriales > UBA1820 > Merdimorpha. The sequence goes on from CABSLV010000017.1 coordinate 25,090, forward strand.
CATCGGAAGCCAACGAATCCTTCACCTGGTTGTTGACCAGTTCGGTGATCTGTTTTACGCGTCCTTTCAGGTTGGACTCCGTCAAGTCGTTCTTCTCTCCGGACGAACAGGAGGAAAATCCCGCCACGAGTGCGAAAACCGCCACCCAGAGCAGCGGAGCAAGGAAAGAGTGTTTCATATCGATCGGTTTCATGATTTTATAGACTCAGCAGTTTGAATATTAATTCCTTGTATATGTCTTCCGGGGAAATATCTCCCGCATCCACCCCTTTGGCTTTCAAGTCGGCCTCGCGCAAGACCTCCACCGCCCGTACGCTTTGCCGCAGGTTGTATTGCAAAGCCGCCTGCGTATAGTCCCGCACGAAATACGGATTGACCCCCAGGGCAGCCGCCACCGCGCCCGCCGACCGGTCTGCCAGGTTGTGGTACACGATCAGTTTGGAGAAAAAACCGAACAGCACCGCAATGCTGGACAACGGGTTGGAATCCTTGCTGGTGGCGAAGTATTCGGCGATCTGCAAAGCCTTGGCCGCATCGCGGTTTGCGATCGCTTTTTGAAATTCGAAGTTGTTGAAGTTGCGCGAAATACCGATGTACTTTTCCACCGTTTCCGGGCGGAGCTCCGTCCCCGCCGGCAGCACGATGGACAGTTTCCGCGCCTCGGAAGCGATCCGGGACAAGTCCGTCCCCAGGCTCTCGACCAACATCAGCATCGCCTTTCCCGTCAGGGAGATACCGTACCGCGCCAACTGCTCCTTGATGAAGGTGGGAATCTCGCTTTCGTACACGCGCGGACTCTCGAACACCACCCCCCTTTTGGCGATCTCCTTGTATACCGCTTTGCGCCGGTCCATGTTTTTCCCCTTGTAGCAAAGCACCAGCACCGTCGAAGCCGCCGGCGAGGCCACGTAGGGCAGCAGTTGGTCGATCTTGGCATCCAGCGCCTGCGCCTCCCGGACGATTACCGTCTGACGATCGGCCCCCATCGGAAAACGCGCCGCCGTATCCCGTATCTCCGCCACGCTGGTCGAAGGCCCGTACAGGATCGTCTGGTTGAAAGCCCGGTCTTCTTCGGGCAGCAGGTGATCTTCCAGAAACTCCGTCAGCGAGTCGATAAAAAAAGGTTCCTCACCCATCAGCAGGTACAGTGGTGCCGCTGCGGAAGGAATCGATTGTTTTATCTTGGCGATCTGATCGTCTTGTTTCATGTTTTCCGTATCTATGGATACAGCAGGCAACCATCCGGCAGCCTCCCTCGTGGAGGCATCTTCTCTCTTCGTCGCTGCCTGCCTTCACCTGTCTTTCAGAAAAAACAGGATGCGCCTCGGCAAATCCCTCGGGGAAAAACTTCGTTTTCCCCCTCGTCTTTGCGCCCGGCTTTCGCTATCTTTGCCTGTGCCGTAAGGAAAAGAATATCACCGTGCAGAAACTCAATCTACCCGAATATTCGTTCGAGGTCAAAAGTAAGGAAAAAGACCCGTATATTTTCGACCCTGCGCGAAAAAAATACGTCCGTCTTACCCCCGAGGAATGGGTCCGGCAGAACTTCATGCGCTACCTTTGTCAGGAGAAAGGCTACCCGCTCTCCCGCATGGCCATCGAGAAGCGTCTCAAGAGTCCCTTGGGACTGGTGCGCCGTGCCGACATCGTCGTCTATGACCGCCGTACCCGCCCGGACATCATCGTCGAGTGCAAGGCTCCTTCGGTGCCCGTCACTCAGGAAACGATGGACCAGGTGGTGCGTTACAACGGAGTGCTCGGCGCGCGGATCCTCTGCCTGACCAATGGCCTGCGGCACGTGTATGCCTTGGCGTATCCCGAAGGGAAGGGCTTTGTTTACCTGAGGGAATTGCCTGATTACCGGGACGATGTGCAGGAGTGAACGGTACGAGGAAGACGGTGTTTTTTTTGGTGCAAAAATTGCCGTTTTCGTTTGGCCGAGTGATAAATAATTCGTTACTTTGCGCTCTGCAAACTTACAGCGCAGAACAGAAAGAATTAAAGCATAAAAGCAAGTATAGAGATGTCAAAGATTTGTGATCTTACCGGTAAAACGGCATTGGTGGGAAACAACGTATCCCATGCCATGAACAAGACCAAGCGCCGCTTCAACCTCAATCTGAAGAAAAAGCGTTTCTATATCCCGGAAGAAGACCGCTGGATAACGCTGAAAGTATGCGCCAAGGCTCTGAAGACCATCGACAAGAAAGGGATCTACAACGTCCTGCTCGAGGTGGAAAAGAAAGGTTACATCAAGTAATGCCCGCGCCGTCACGAGAGTTTTAACAACAGGAAAAAAATACAGCAGAAATGGCTAAGAAATCCAAAGGCAACCGCGTACAGGTGATCCTGGAGTGCACCGAGCACAAGGCTTCGGGAATGCCGGGCACTTCGCGCTATATCACCACCAAGAACAAGAAAAATACCCCCGATCGTCTGGAACTCAAGAAGTACAACCCGATACTTCGCCGCTATACGATCCACAAGGAGATTAAATAAACTGCAAAATCCGTAGGAAGAAATGGCAAAGAAAGTCGTCGCAACACTCCAGACATCCACCAAGAAACTCACCAAGGTGATCAAGATGGTCAAGTCCCCCAAGACTGGCGCCTATACTTTCGTCGAGAAAGTAATGCCCGGGGACGACGTGGACGCCTGGCTCAAGAGCAAGTAATCGTTTCACGCGAAAGCGTACTGCGATACCACCCAAGCCGCTTATTTTTGTAAGCGGCTTTTTGTCGTATTTTTGCTAACTTTACCCCGTACAGAAAGACACACGCGAAACACAATGGGTATTTTCGGCAAACTGTTTTCTTCGGACAAGAAAGCCCCCGGTTCGGCACAAACCCCTTCGGAAGCCGAGGCGCGGGAAGCCCTTGACAAAGGATTGGAAAAAACCAAGAGCTCGTTTTTCGACAAGATCCGCCGCTTCGTCGCCGCCCGCGACACCATCGACGAGGATGTGCTCGACGAGTTGGAAATGGCACTCATCTCCTCCGATGTAGGCATCGACACCACGCTCAAGATCATCGACCGGGTCAAAGCCCGCGTCGCCCGCGACAAATACCTCGGCTCGGACGAACTGGACCGGATCCTGCGCGAGGAAGTCGGCGCCTTGCTCACTGAGAACCGCTCGGGCGACCAAGTCGATTTCTCTCTCGAACGTCCCGACGGCGCACCGTACGTCATGATGGTCGTCGGAGTCAACGGCGTAGGCAAGACCACAACCATCGGCAAACTGGCCGCGCAGTACACCCGCCTGGGCTATAAAGTCGTTCTCGGAGCGGCCGATACGTTCCGCGCCGCCGCCATCGACCAGTTGGCCGTGTGGGCCGAACGCGCGGGAGTACCCATGGTGCGCCAGCAGATGGGCTCCGATCCCGCTTCGGTCGCGTTCGACGCCGTTTCCTCGGCCAAGGCACAGGGAGCCGACGTTGTGATCGTCGATACGGCCGGCCGTTTGCACAACAAGGTCAATCTGATGGCCGAACTGTCCAAGATCAAACGCGTGATGCAAAAGGTCGTCCCCGATGCTCCTCACGAAGTATTGCTGGTGCTGGACGGATCCACTGGTCAGAATGCTTTCGAGCAGGCGCGGCAGTTCTCCGCCGCGACCGACATCACGGCTTTGGCCGTTACCAAACTGGACGGCACCGCCAAAGGCGGGGTTGTGATCGGCATTTCCGACCAGTTGAAAGTCCCGGTGAAGTACATCGGAGTAGGCGAGGGCATCGACGATCTCCAGCCCTTCGACCGCCAGGCGTTTGTCGAGAGCTTTTTCAGTCGGTAAGTGCGCTTTTTAGTGTTTTCCGTGATGCATTGACAAAAATTATGTGAATTATATGTTTCCATAAAAATAAAGGTGTATTTTTGGGGTAAAGAATCAATAATATAGATAGCCTATGAGAAAATAGCGCATTTGGTGCGCGCATTATAAATATTGGAAAAAGCGTTTTAGCTTTATTCTTTCTCTTGTGAAAGTTTGGCGACTTAAAGAGGCAAGAAAGGATAACAGGTAAGATGCTCACGTTTTGGCGTGGGCTTTTTATGTTGTCTTGTTTGCCAAGGTTACGCCAAACACCTCACAAGAGCGGGATACACTAAAAAGTTCCACGCTTTTTTTATGTGCGTACTTTAGGGAATGAGGAACAAAAAATGAAAGATTAAATTAGAAAACACAAGAAAATGAAAAAGTTTTTTATCATGCTTTTTGCTGTAGTGGGATTTGCTGTTACAGCCAAAGCTCAGGTTTTAGAAGGGACATCTTGTATGACGGACAAAGGGAAAGAAGGAGAACTCCGGGTAGTATCTGGCCGTTCGATTGAAACAAAGTCGACCTCTTCTTCCGTTTCCAAGGATAAGGATTCTGGGGGATGGACAGCTTCAGGGTCGATAGGAGGTAAAGCCTCGAGCATAGGGACGGTAGAAGGATCGGCCGGAATAGGAGGTGGTTATACCTCTGGTAAGTCTTCTAATTCTGCGGCTGTTTCCAATAACAACACTTCTTCGGTTGAATACGAGTATGATTGTTTTCCCAAGGGAAAAGAAGAAAGTTCACGATAGTTTTTAATATTATTGGGGTTCGGCCATAGCCGAACCCCAATGTTTTATTCCGTTTGCCCGCAAAGGGCCATCGGTTTATTTCGCGATGTTCACCGCCCGGGTTTCGCGGATCACGATCACGCGAACCTGTCCCGGATAGGTCATCTCGTTCTGGATCTTTTGCGAGATCTGGTACGAAATCTCGGCCGCCTGTTGGTCGGATACCTTGTCGCTTTCCACGATCACGCGGAGCTCGCGGCCTGCCTGGATCGCATAGGCCTTTACCACTCCGTCGAAGCCCAGGGCCATTTCCTCGAGTTCGCGCAGACGCTGGAGGTAGCTTTCCACCACTTGACGGCGTGCTCCCGGCCGGGCTCCCGAGATCGCGTCGCACACCTGGATGATGGGGGCGAGCAGCGTCTTCATTTCCACCTCGTCGTGGTGAGCGCCGATGGCGTTGCACACCTCCGGTTGTTCGCCGTATTTCTCCGCCCATTCCATACCCAGAATAGCGTGCGGGGTTTCGGATTCGGTATCGGGCACCTTGCCGATGTCGTGCAGCAGACCGGCACGTTTGGCCAGTTTGGCGTTCAGACCCAATTCGGCCGCCATCGTAGCTGCCAGATTGGCCACTTCGCGGGAGTGTTGGAGCAGGTTTTGTCCGTAGGAGGAGCGGTACTTCATCCGTCCGATGACCTTGATCAGTTCCGGGTGCAGCCCGTGGATGCCCAAGTCGATGGCCGTACGTTTTCCCGTGGAGATGATCTCGTCTTCGATCTGCTTGCGGGTCTTGGCCACCACTTCCTCGATGCGGGCCGGGTGGATACGTCCGTCGGTAACCAGTTTGTGGAGCGAGAGCCGGGCGATCTCACGGCGCACCGGGTCGAAGCAGGAAAGGATGATGGCCTCCGGAGTGTCGTCCACGATAATCTCCACGCCGGTAGCGGCTTCCAAGGCGCGGATGTTGCGGCCTTCGCGACCGATGATGCGGCCCTTGATGTCGTCCGATTCGATGTTGAAGGTCGAGACGCTGTTTTCGATGGCGTCTTCCGTAGCCGTACGCTGGATGGTTTGGATGACGATCTTCTTGGCTTCGTTTTTGGCCGTGAGTTTGGCCTCCTCGATGGTCTCCTGAATGTGCTGTATGGCGTTGGCGCGCGCTTCTTCCTTCAGCGAGTCGAACAGTTCCTCTTTGGCTTTTTCGGCCGAGTAGCCCGAGATCTCCTCCAGTTTTTCTACCTGGATGTTGTGCAGGCGTTCGAGTTCTTCGTTGCGCCGGGTGAGTTTTTCGGAGAGTTTTTCGTTGTCCGCCAGTTTGGATTCCAGTTGCCGTTCTTTCTTTTTCTGTTCCTCGATCATTTGGGACAGGCGGGCTTCCTTTTGGGTGGTGCGCTGTTCGGCTTCGGCTATCTTGCGGTTTTTCTGGTTGATGATTTTTTCGTGTTCGGCCTTGAGTTCGATGAATTTCTCCTTGGCTTGGAGGATCTTGTCTTTTTTGATGGATTCGGCTTCCACCCGGGCTTCCTTGACGATCGATTCGGCCTCCTTGCGGGCGTCGCTGACTACCTTGGCCGTTTCGCGCATCAGGCGGCGGCGGTTGAAAAACGATACGGCAGCCACGGCGGCTGCTCCGGCGATGACTCCTCCCAGGGCAAACAGCAGCCAATGTGATGATGTTCCTGCGATCGAGTATAAAATCCAGTGTGTCATGTTGTTGTAATGATATAAAAAACCTGCATAAGTCCTGTGGAGTTTGTGAAAGTAAATTCTGGAAAGTCCAGGTTTCGAAACCGTGAAGATGTTCAGAGCTATGCCGTCTGTCCTTGTGAGGCAGAACCGTTGCCGGTGCACTCCCTCTTAGCATCTTCAACCTGTTTCATGAACGAAACATAGTGTTGAATTTACTCAAATAACTTAGAACCTATGCAGGAATACCGTTTGTATTGTTTGTTATTCCTTTATTCTTTTTCGATATATTCGTTTATCCGTTTGACTTCCTCGCCCAATTCGGCCTCGAGTCCCCTCAAGGCTTTTTCTATATCGTTTTCCCGCGACTGATGGGCAGCGGAAAGTTTGCTCAGATTGACAGCCAGTTGCAGAGCCACCATGGCAAGTGAATTGACACGGCTGATGCCTTTTTGCACGCTTTCCAGCTCGCGGATGGCATCGTTGACTCTTTTGGCCGAACGACGGATGATTTCCTCTTCGTCCGATTGGTGTTCGTTTCTCGGGATCAGGATCGCGTACTTTTCGTCGGCGATGAAAACATTTATTTTCAGATTTTCTTCTGCCATTTCCGTTGCGATGTCCTCGGTTCCCGGTTGTTCCGACCGCATGGGGAGGCGCGTTGCCTCCTGTTTTTCAAGCCTTTCCTTGTCCGGATATCAACGCGACGCTTTTGTCGATATCGCGGATCAGGCGGGCTATCTGTTGGCGAAGGGCATCGGTATTCGAGCATTCCCGAGCACCCGAAGCCAGTTTTGCAACGCGCAACTCCTCCTCTTTCTCTTTCAAAGATTCACTCAAACGTTCGTTCTCGGCCCTCAGGGCATTGAATTCCTGCTTAAGTTTGCGGTTTTCGTAGCGGAGGTACTCGGAATGTTCCCGAAGGATCCTGGTGGCCTGCTTGAGCCTCTCAATGATTTCGAGATTCATATCCATAGCTTCTCTTGCTACAAACTCCCAGCACAAAAGTAGGTTTATCCCCTCGGATAAGCAAATTTTTTATTCTCTTTTTTATCCGGGATTGAAGAAAAACGAGCCGAAAAAAGGGAAAAAAGTCAGAAAATCAGAGGAGCCACCGCATAAAGGTTTACCCGATACACCACACACGTATTCGGGGGAACGTTCGGGGAGGTTTTCCCTTCCTGGCCGAAAGCAAGGGTAGAGGGGAGGATCATCCAGGCTTCGCCCGGAGAAAGGTAACTGCCGGGTTGTTCCGGGTCGATGGTTCCGGTTTTCATGGCCAGCAGTCCGATACGCAGCCCTTCGATAACGCCGGAAACCCACACCGGATAAGGCTCCGGATCGTCCCACGTCGAGTCGAATTCCTGCATCGTTTCCAGGTGATAGCCCCGGTAGCGGATCAGTACTTTGTCCGTCGCCGCAGGGGTATCTCCTGCGCCCGCTTTGAGAGGGATGATGTACATGTTTTCCCGGGATTGTGCCGTGTCGGACAACACGACATAGCCTTCGGGCAGGCTTGGGTCTTGATCGCCCTCGTCGGTTTCGCTGCTCGTGGCCGGAACTTCCGACAGGGGGATGATCTCTCCGGTAGGTGTCAGGCAATGCTCGTCGAGGAATTGTGCGATCTTTTTCTGGTCGATCTGGAGTTGTCGGACGGCGTTGTCGATGTTTTTTCCGCACGCGCCAGCCGCCAAAAGAACAACTCCCGCCAAAAAAGCGGGAGCGATTCTGCGGGTTATTTGCCGAAGGTCATCGCGCAGCGACATAAAACCTTATTTTTCGTTTTCTTTTACGGTCTTACCGGCCGGAGGCAGGTTCACCCACATGGTGGTTTCCTTGCCCAGGGGTGTTACGACCGCTTCTTCGGAGGTGCTCCCGGGATAGTCGGCGATGGACAGCAAGTCCACCTTGTATATCAGTACCGAATAGGGCGGTACGTCGGTGGCCAGCGTATTTCCATAACCTACCTGAGAGGGAATGAAGATCCAACCCTGTCCGTTGTCCTGCCAGGTGGTCTGCTCGTAGGGCGGGTCTTGCGTGCCGTCTTCGTTCGGTTCGGGAGTAACCATCTCCGTAACCAGGTGTCCCATCTCGAAATACTTCATGCCCAAGCGGAATCCTACGATATTGTCTTGATACAGATAGATGGTTACACCGAACGGGTTGATGGTAAACTGTTTGTCGTTGAGCAAGGTGCCGGTATAAGTAACCAGTACGGCGGAGGAATCGGCCGGGCGTTTTTGCGAGTATCCCCGTTTGTTGACATATACCCACACGCCAGCCGGTACCGGAACGGTATCTCCGGCCGAGGTAACCAGTTTGACGTGGGTGGTGTCCTCGAATACATGGCCGACCAAGTCTTCATAAGGAGTATCCTCGGTCAGCGGCTCGGTGCGGCGCGTATTCCACAGGCTGTTCGGGTCGGACAGATCGACTTCGACCATTTCGGGACCGTACTCGCCTTCGATCACCTTGTGGGTACGGAGGAACAGTTCGATACCTTCCGAATCGATCGCATCGACCAGGTAATAAGTTTCGTCCGTAGTGTTTTCCTTCAGACATGCGCTGAAACCCAGGGCAGCACAAAACAAAACGAGGGTTCTTTTTAACATCATGTATGGTATCCGTTTGAGCGATGCAATTTTAGGCAATATCTCCCAATAAAAAAACAACTTTAAGATATTATAGGCCTTCGGTTGCGGTTGCGGATGGTTTTTTAATGTTTTTTTAGCATTTATCGGGCCAGCAGGCGTTTTACCGTTTCGGCAATGGCGCGTCCGTCGGCTTTTCCGGCCAAGGCTTTGGAGGCTATGCCCATCACTTTGCCCATCTCGGCCGGTGAGCTGGCTCCGGTCTGGGCGATGATGGCGGCCACTTCGGTTTCGAGTTCCTCAGCCGAGAGTTGTTTGGGCAGGTAAGCCTCGATGACGGCAGCCTGAGCCAATTCGGCTTCGGCCAAGTCGGCGCGGTTTTGCTGGGTGTAGATCTCGGCCGATTCCTTGCGCTGTTTTACCAGTTTTTGCAGCAGTTTCATTTCGGCGGCCTGATCCAGTTCGCCTTTTGCGCCGGAGGTCTTCTCCAGCAGGATGGCCGATTTGACAGCGCGGAGGGACTCCAGAGCGACTTTGTCGTGCGACTTCATCGCTTGCTTGATCCCTTCCATGATTTTCTCTTCCAGGTTCATGGTGTGTATCTTTCTTTTATTTGTATTCTACGTTTGTCCCTTGTCCGGAACCGCTTTTCCGGCGGGCGGCGAACGAAAAAGATCGAACAAAGATACGCAAAATAAGCAAAGGCTATGCCAAACCTCGTTCTGTTTTTCCCGCTTGTCCGGGAAAGCCTGCGGCGTTCCCTTCTCAAAAAAAGCAGCGGGACGATCGTCCCGCTGCTTTTTAAGGATCAGAGGCTCTTTTCGATGCGCTCCACTTCCCGGTCGTAAAACTCGGCCGCTGCTACGAACAAACGTTCGGCTTCGTCGGCCAGTTCAGCCGGGTCTTCCTCGCTTACGTCGTCCAGCCACTCCACATCTTCGCTCGAAAGGTCGATGATAAAGCGGGGGTATTGGGTGTGGATGACGAAGATCGCATCTTCGCAGTCGGTGTTGTCTCCCAGGAGAAATTCGGGTAAGTTCATACGCTCAGTTTTTTGATTTGATGCCGAAGCCGAAAGGTAAGCATTATCGCGCAAAATACCAAACCGGTAGCGATACCTATCCAGATCCCTGTGGTCTTCATGTTCAGGTACGTGGACAAATATACCGCCAGCGGCAAGGCAATGACCCAGTAACCGATTGCCGTGATCACGGTCGGCACTTTCACGTCGTACATCCCGCGCAAGGCTCCCTGGCAGACTACCTGCAGTCCGTCGAATACCTGGAAAGCAGCGGCAATGATGAACAGCGGGGCAGCAATGGTTATCAGTTCTTCGCTGTCGATAAAGAACCGGGGGATGGCTTCCCGCAGGACGATGTATCCCAAACCGAATATTGCCATGATCGACAGTACGGTTGCCACTAGACTGTATGCGGCCAAACGAAGGTGTTCCGGGTCTTTCTTTCCCAGGTAGTAACTCACCCGGATGGTGGCGGCCACCGCCAGTCCCGACACGAAGGTGTAGGTAAATCCCGTTATCTGTCCCACGATCTGATGGGCGGCCAGCGAAGCTTCGCCGAAACGCCCGGCCAGGATGGCGCACAAGCTGAACAGTCCCACCTCGAAGAGCATCTGAAGCCCTGTGGGGATGCCGATGGACAGGATCTTGCGCAGGGTTCTTCTGTGGATGTTTTTCCACAGGTTGATCCACACATAGGGACGATAGGTTTTTCGGTAGTACAGGACTGCCACCACGAAAAATACCAGACAGATCCGGGAGATGAACGTTCCCCAGGCGGCACCTTCCAGTCCCAGCCGTGGTGCTCCCCAATGCCCGTAGATGAAGGCGTAGTTCCCGGCTATGTTTACCAGGTTGGCCAGGATCAGGGCCAGCATTCCCGGCCAGGTGTCGGACATCCCGTCGGAGAGCTGTTTGTAGCTCTGGAAGATCATCACCGGGATCAGTGAGAACCCCACGATGCGCAGATACGGCACAGCCAGGCGTCCCACGGCTTCGGTCTGTCCCAGGGCCGGATGTTGCAGGATCGGTGCGGCGACATATACGAGCAGTGCCAGGACGATCCCTACCATCAGGTTCATCACAAAGCCGTTTCGCAGGATGTTTCTGATGCCGTTGTCGTCTTTTGCGGCGTAGGAATACGAAATCAGCGGGGTCATCCCGCATGAGATACCGGTGCCCAGGAGCAGTATCAGGATAAAGACGGCATTGGCAGCGGCTCCTGCTGCCAATGCCGTTTGTCCTTCGTCGCCTCCCAAGCGGGCTACCATGTAATTGTCCACCAGGCCGACGAATACGTTGGCGGCCTGTCCGAACATCACCGGTGCAGCCAGGGTGATGTTCGGACGGAACTGTCTTGCGTACTGTTTCAGATAGGCGGTCATACGGTTTGGTGCTTTATGTTGTTTTTCTTTGCATCGGAGGGCAGAGGGATATCTCTCGGTGCATTTTCTTCCGAGCAGAAGAGCCGGCAAAGATAGGCATTTGCTTTCGGGGCGGAAAATAACAAAGGTTAAATATTTTCGGAGGAATTGTATGAAAAAATAGGACGGGTTTCCCGGGAAATCTGTACATTTACCTTGTTAAAATCCAAGCACCGTTTTCTATGGATATGCTCAGGGACAAGTTTGTCAAACGTGTACTTTTTTTGATCGCACTGGCAGTGTTCGTATGGCTGTTGTGGGCGCTGCGATCCATCTTCTTGTACATGGTCGTCTCCTCGGTGCTGGTATTGATGGCATCCCCGGCGGTCAATTTCCTGGAGCGTTTGCATTTCGGCCGTTTCCGCATCCCCAACGTGGTGAACGTCCTGTTGGTGATGGCGTTGATGATTGCCCTGGTGGCCGGTGTGCTGGCCCTGATCGTCCCCTTGGTATCGACCCAGGCGGAGAACCTCTCGCTTTTCGATGCGGCCAAGGCCAAGGAAAACGCTCTGCTCATCTACCACAACATTATCAACGCCTTGATGCAGTACGGGGTCATTCAGTCGCCTCCCGAACTGACCACGGACTACATCCGCAACATGGACTTTTCGTTTATTTCCAGGTTCCTCGATACGGTAGTCAGTTCGCTCGGATCGCTCTTCACGATGCTTTTCGCCGTGGTATTCTTCATGTTCTTTTTCCTGAAGGAACGTCATCGGGCCTCTTCGTTCATCCTTTCCATCGTGCCGGACAACTTCGAGAAGAACGTTTCGGACATGATGGAAAAAACCCGCCAGCTCCTCTCGCGTTACATCCTGGGACTGGTCGCCCAGCAAACCACCATATTTGTCTTCACCCTTATCCTGTTGTTGGCTTTCGGTATCCAAAATCCGATCATCATCGCGTTTTTCGTAGCCCTGCTCAACATCATTCCCTATCTTGGACCGCTGATGGGCGGCACGTTGCTGGTTTCCCTGTCCATGTTGAGTAACCTCTCCATGCCCATGAACGAGTTGGTCCCCACTACCTTGTGGATCCTGGCCGGCTTTATCGGCATCCAGTTGTTCGACAATTTCGTCACCCAGCCGGTCGTCTTTTCCACTTCGGTCAAGGCGCATCCGCTCGAGATATTCACCGTTACCCTGGCGGGCGGCATCCTCTTCGGCATCGTCGGCATGATCGTGGCCGTACCGTCCTATACCATCCTGCGCATCATTGCCAAGGAATTCTTCTGGGATTCCAAACTCGTACGGGCCTTTACCCGAAACATATGACGCAGCGGAAAAAATAGTACTTTTGCACCCCGGACAAAAAACAAACCAACCCATGGCAGAAAGCAATTTTGTCGATTACATCAAGATACACATGACCTCCGGCAACGGCGGAGCCGGCAGCGCACACCTGCGTCGGGAGAAGTACATCCCCAAAGGAGGCCCGGACGGCGGCGACGGCGGCCGCGGCGGCCATGTGATCGTCGAGGGCAATTCCCATCTGTGGACCCTTCAGCACCTCCGTTTCCAACGGCACATCAAGGCCGGGCACGGTGCCGACGGCCACCGTAACCGCTCCTTCGGAGCCGACGGACGCGACGAAGTGGTACAAGTCCCTATCGGCACCGTGATCCGCGACGCGGACACCCGTGAACTCATCGGCGAAATTCTCGAAGACGGTCAGCGTATCGTCGTCAAAAAAGGCGGCCGGGGCGGGCTGGGCAACTGGCATTTCCGCTCGTCCACCAACCAGACCCCGCGCTATGCCCAACCCGGCACCCCCGGCGAGGAAGGCTGGGTCATCCTCGAACTCAAAGTCCTGGCCGATGTCGGGCTGGTCGGTTTTCCCAATGCCGGCAAGTCCACCCTTTTGGCGGCTCTCACCGCAGCCAAACCCGAGATAGCCGATTATCCCTTTACTACCTTGACCCCCAACCTGGGCATTGTCCCCTACCGTGACGACCGCAGTTTCGTCATGGCCGACATTCCCGGTATTATCGAAGGAGCAGCCGAAGGTAAGGGGCTCGGGCACCGTTTTCTGCGCCACATCGAGCGCAATTCGGTCCTGCTGTTTATGATCCCGGCCGATACCGAGGATGTAGCCCGCGAGTACGCCATCCTGTTGAACGAACTGGAAAAATACAATCCCGAACTGCTCGACAAGTCCCGGGTGCTGGCCGTGAGCAAGAGCGACGTGCTGGATAGCGAGGCAATGGACAAGATCGAATCCGTCCTTCCCGCCGACATCCCCCACGTATTTATCTCGTCCATCACCGGCATGGGGCTGGTTTGGCTCAAGGACCTCTTGTGGGAGGCCATCACCGCCCAGCGGGAGATCAAGGAAAACAAGAGCTTCGAGGAAACGCTTGCTTCCAAGGAAACTCTCTCTCCCGGTCAGGACAGCCTCCTTTTGGGCAGCGCCGAATGACCCGTTGTGGAGCGGGGAGTGAAAGGGTAGAGGGGCCCTCCTCTGTCCTTTTCGTTTTCCGGCGGGAGGGGAAAGCGGTAGAGGAACCGGCCGTTTGACCCGTTTTTACTTGTTTGAAAAGAACGCGAAAAAGACATGAATGTACGGATAGCTTCCGATTGGCAACCTCTCTTGCAGCAGGAATTCGACGCCGAGTATTTCGTCCGCCTGACGGATTTCGTGCGTCAGGAGTATCGCACCGCTCGGGTGTTTCCTCCGGCCGGGAAGATTTTTTCGGCCTTCGATACCTGTCCCTGGGACAGTTTGAAGGTCGTCATCATCGGCCAGGATCCCTATCACGGCTACGGCCAGGCGCATGGCTTGTGCTTTTCGGTGGCCGAAGGCGTCCCCTTTCCCCCTTCGTTGCAGAACATCTTCAAGGAGATCCAGGCAGAGACCGGAGCCCCCATCCCCCGTTCCGGTTGTCTGGACCGCTGGGCCCGTCAGGGAGTGCTCATGCTCAATGCCACCCTCACGGTCCGCGAAGCCTCTCCCGGTTCGCACCAGGGGCACGGTTGGGAGCAGTTTACCGATCACGTGATCCGCATCGTGTCGGACAAACGGGAAAACGTCGTATTTTTGCTCTGGGGGGCGTATGCCCGCAGCAAGGCTCGGCTCATCGATCCCACGCGGCATCTGATCCTCGAGGCGGCGCATCCCAGCCCTTTGAGTGCCAATCGCGGAGGCTGGTTCGGCTGCGGACATTTCGTCAAGGCCAACCAGTACCTGGTCTCCAAAGGAAAAACGCCCATCCAGTGGTAGCAACCCCAAGAAAAGAAAAACAACACAACTCATGCCAGCCAATACATTCGGAGAACACCTGCGCCTGACCACCTTCGGCGAATCGCACGGGGTGGCCATCGGCGGGGTGCTCGAAGGCGTCCCTGCCGGGATCGATCTCGATATGGACGCGATCCAGCACATGCTCGACCGCCGTCGTCCCGGACAGTCCGCCGTCTCCACCCCCCGCAAGGAAAGCGACCGCCTGGAGATTCTCTCCGGCGTATACGAAGGCCGTACCACCGGTACCCCCATCGGATTGCTCATCCGCAACGAACACCAGCATTCGGCCGATTATGACGCCATGAAGGACCTCTTCCGACCCTCGCATGCCGACTATACCTACTACAAGAAGTACGGCCTGCGCGACCATCGGGGCGGAGGCCGTTCCTCGGCCCGGGAAACCGCCGTACGGGTAGCCGGAGGAGCCATTGCCCGTCAGGTGTTGCCCCCCTCGGTACGCATCGTGGCGTATGTCTCGGCCGTAGGCGGCATTGCCTTGTGGGACGACTACACCCATTACGACCTCTCCCGGGTGGACGACAACATCGTCCGTTGCCCGGACGCGGCTAAGGCCGCCGAGATGGAAGCCCTCATCCGCGAAGTCCGCGCCCAGGGCGACAGCATCGGCGGAGTAGTTACCTGCGTAGTGCAGGGCGTCCCGGCCGGATGGGGCGAACCTATTTTCGACCGTCTGGAAGCCCGGTTGGCAGCCGCCTGTCTCGGCATTCCGGCCGCGAAAGGCTTCGAGATTGGCAGCGGCTTTTCCGGTTCGGCCATGCGGGGATCACAGCACAACGACCTCTTTACCGAAGGCGGACGCACCCTGACCAACCGTTCGGGCGGCGTGCAGGGCGGCATCTCCAACGGCATGGACATCGTCTTCCGGGTAGCCTTCAAACCTGTGGCCACCATTCTCAAGGCGCAGCCCACCATCGACATCCATGGCCAGCTCGCTGTGGTCGAAGGTCGCGGCCGGCACGACCCCTGCGTCGTTCCTCGTGCGGTCGTGGTGGTCGAAGCTATGACGGCTCTTACCCTGGCCGATTTCTACCTGCTCGACCGGATGTCCCGCCGTTGAGCCTTCCTTCCCGCCCCGATACGCGGGGGACAGGAAGTACCGGAACAGGGGGGGAGAAAAGGGATAGACCAAACAGGGACCGACAAAAGCAGAATCAAACAAAAACATTGGAAACCAAATAAACAACACAATCTAACCGATAGGAAAAAGACACATGAAGACAGACCTTCGCCATTACATCCGCAATATCGAGGATTTCCCCAAGCCGGGCGTGACCTTTCGCGACATAACCCCTCTGCTGCTCGACCCTCGCGCCACGGACGAGGCACTCGACCAGTTGTGCGACCAAGCAAAGGGCTTGGGCATCACCAAAGTTGCCGCCATCGAGTCCCGGGGTTTCTTTTTCGGCTCGCTCATCGCGCACCGTCTGGGGGTAGGGTACATCCCGGTCCGTAAAAAAGGCAAATTGCCTTTCTCCACCCTTTCCGTTACGTACGATTTGGAATACGGCACCGACACCCTCGAGATCCATACCGACGCCATCGTCCCCGGCGACCGGGTGCTCATCCACGACGATGTACTGGCCACCGGAGGCACGGCCCGTGCCGCGGTCGAACTGGTCGAGAAAGCCGGCGGTCAGGTCGTTCTTCTCTCGTTCCTGATGGAACTCAAGGCACTGGGCGGAGGGGAAAAGCTCTCCGGCCATCCCGTAAAGTGCCTGATGGAATTTTAAAGGAATAGTCATCTCTCCACTTTCCCCGCGGGTTTCCTAGGGGAAAGCCCTTTTTACGCAAGGCTTTTTCCTCGTCCGTTCTTGTTCTCCTTTTTTCGCAGGAACAGGGCAGGGGAGGACCACAGGAAGATATCGATATGGGAATGATCGAACACGAAAAAATGGAATACGAAACAGCCGTCCTGGTGGGTTTGGTAACGCCCCAGCAGGACGAGCTCAAACTGTCGGAATACCTCGACGAGTTGGAGTTCCTCGCCCAAACGGCCGGAGCCCGGGTAGTCAAACGCTTCTGGCAAAAGCTCGACTCGCCCAACCCCCGCACGTTCGTCGGCACCGGAAAGCTGGAGGAGATCAAGACCTACCTCGCCGACTGTCCGCAGGTGGACGTAGTGATCTTCGACGACGAACTCTCCGCCGGACAACTGCGCAACATCGAACGCGAGTTGGGGCGGAAGATCCTCGACCGTACCAACCTCATCCTCGACATCTTCGCCGCCCGGGCGCAGACCTCCTATGCCCGCACCCAGGTGGAACTGGCGCAGTACCAGTACCTTCTTCCCCGTCTTACCGGCATGTGGACGCACCTGGAACGCCAGCGGGGCGGTATCGGAATGCGCGGTCCGGGAGAGACCGAGATAGAGACCGACCGCCGTATCGTGCGCGACCGCATCGCCCTGCTCAAGGAAAAACTCTCCTCGATCGACCGTCAGATGGCTACCCAGCGCAAAAACCGGGGAAAGACCGTCCGCGTAGCGCTGGTAGGTTATACCAACGTCGGAAAATCGACCTTGATGAACCTGTTGAGCAAGTCGGACGTCTTTGCCGAGAACAAGCTCTTCGCCACCCTCGATACGACGGTGCGCAAGGTCGTCATCGCCAACCTGCCCATCCTGCTCACCGATACCGTCGGCTTTATCCGCAAACTGCCTACCGAATTGGTGGAATCGTTCAAATCCACCCTCGATGAGGTGCGCGAAGCCGACCTTCTGGTGCACGTAGCCGATATATCCCATCCCGGTTTCGAGGACCACATCGCCTCGGTTCGTCGCATCCTCTCCGAGATCGGCGCTTCGGACAAACCCACCATCATGGCCTTCAACAAGATCGACGCCTACCGCAGCGAGGAGGACATCCCCGAGGCCCGTCGTCCCGGCGAACCCCAACGCTTGCCCTTGGCCGAACTCGAACGCTCCTGGATGGCCCGCACCGGACCCGATACGGTGTTTATTTCGGCCGCCCGGCGGGAAAACATCGACGCCCTGCGCCGTTTGATCTACGACCGTGCCGCCCAGATCCATGTAAAGCGTTTTCCGTACAACGACTTCCTGTTCGAATATTTCGACGAAGACGCCACCCCGAAGACCTCCCTCGACTGACTTCCGCACTCGGGCAGGGATGTTCAGGAAGTTTTTCTCAACCCTCATAATCCGAGCATTTGTCTGGGATAGACGGAACGGGCAGGGGAGGGGCAAGGAGCGGAAATATGGCAAGCAAAAGGGATTGACCAGCGAAACGGGAAAGAAGAAGGGGGGCGCCGGTAACCCATGATACGAAACATGAAGAGCGAATGATCAGAGATACTTTCAACGATACGATAGCCGCTCTCTCCACCCCGGCAGGGGTAGGGGCAATCGCTTTGGTGCGGCTCAGCGGGCCGGATGCGGTGCAGATCGTCTCCGGCGTGTTTTCCGGGCGTTCGGATCTACGGAAAGTTGCCTCGCATACGGCGCATTTCGGCACCGTTTTCGACGGGGAGGACATCCTCGACGAAGTCGTGGCAACCGTTTTTCGCGCCCCCCATTCCTACACCGGGGAAGATGTGGTCGAGATCGCCTGTCATGGCTCGCTGTTTATCCAGCAGCGTTTGCTCGAACTCCTGGTGCGGCGCGGGGCGCGTCTGGCCACCGGCGGGGAATTTACCAAGCGGGCTTTTCTCAACGGCCGGATGGACCTTTCGCAGGCTGAAGCGGTAGCCGACCTGATCGCATCGGAATCCTATGCCGCCCATGCGACAGCCGTATCCCAGATGCGGGGGGGGTACTCGCAACGGATCTCCGGTCTGCGGGGTCAGTTGCTGGAGTTTGCCTCGTTGGTGGAACTGGAACTGGATTTTTCCGACCAGGATGTCGAATTTGCCGACCGAACCCGTCTATCTGCGCTTCTGTCTGAAGTCCGCGGCACTTTGCAACAGCTTGCAGATTCGTTCTCTTTGGGAAATGCCATCCGCAACGGCATTCCGGTAGCCATCGCCGGCGAACCGAATGTAGGCAAATCGACCCTGCTCAACGCTCTTCTGGGCGAGGAAAAAGCCATCGTTTCGCCCATTGCCGGCACTACCCGTGATACGATCGAGGATCGGATCACCATTTCCGGTTTTGTGTTCCGCTTTATCGACACCGCCGGGTTGCGTTCTACGGACGACACCGTCGAACGGATGGGCATCGAGCGCGCTTACCATAAGATCGAACAGGCCTCGGTCGTCATCTGTGTGCTGGACGCGACGGATTTCCCTCCCGAGCGCCAGCAGCGTTTTTTCGCCTTTCGGGACAAGTACCGGGACAAGCGCCTGCTTGTGGTGTGGAACAAAGTAGACGAATTGTCCGGCGCGTTGCCGGTGGATATTCCGGGGGCTTTGTCCATTTCGGCACGTACCGGTTTCGGGTTGGATGCCTTGCGGCAGCGTCTGACCGATTTTGTAGGGCATGGGGAGGTCTCCGACCGGACGATCGTTACCAATGCCCGTCATTACGGCGCTCTGGTGCGCGCCTTGCACTCGATCGACGATGTGGAAGCAGGCTTATCCAATGGACTTTCCGGTGATCTGTTGGCGATCGACTTGCGCCAGGCGATCGATGCACTGGCTGAAATCACGGGCGATATTACCGATGACGATATTTTAGGCTCTATTTTTTCGAAGTTCTGCATCGGCAAATGACGGCTTGTAAACAACCGTAACCAACCATAACCATTTAGAATGAAGTCGCTGTATATCAGCGACTTTTGTTTTTACGTGTTTTCCAGTTGCCGTTTGGAGATCACGGATTTTCTCCATATTTTCCTACCATATTTCTACCGCGGAGCAAATTCCACGCAAGCCGAAATATCACACTGACGCAGTAGTTGACGTGTGTTGACAGTGGTTTACATGTGTGGACAGTTGGGGAAATTAGAATTTATGAAAAACGACGGAAAATAGAGGGAAAATATGGAGGTAAAAAGGATTTGTCAATGGTGCGGAAAGCCCTTCATCGCCAAGAAAACGACGACCGGTTATTGCAGTCCGCAATGCTCGAAACGGGGTTACAAACACCGCATGATGGAGCGGAAGATGGAGCTGCGCCACATGCAGGAGATGCTGGAACTGCGCTCGTCGCTGGCAAAGCAGGAATACTTCACCTTTTCGCAGGCAGCACGTCTGATGGGTGTAAGCCGACAGTACATCTACAAACTGGTAAAGGAAGAGAAACTCCGTGCATCCCGGTCAGCGGAAAGATGTCGTTGATACGACGGGCCGACATCGAGCTCATGCTCAAAAGCAAGCCTTATGAGCGGATGGTCCCGAAGGAGGACCTCAAGATCACGGAATACTACACCGCCGAGGAGATTGCTCAAAAGTACAAGGTCAACGCCAAATGGGTGTGGACCTACACTCGGCAGCACAAGGTACCGAAGGTGCGCATCCGCCAATTCAACTATTACAGCAAGAAGCATATCGACGCCGCCTTTGCCAAGTATGAGGTGGATTCCGACCTGACGGAGTGGTACACGCCCGAAGAGATTCAGGAGCGATACGGCATGACCCGCATCGCCATCCGCTCGCACGTCTACCGCAACAACATCCCATCAAAGAAGGAGCACGGGCAGATCTACTACTCGAAGCTGCACTTCGACCTCTCGAAGAGCAGCGCGGAGGAGAGCAAGGCCGAATACTACACCGTCAAGGAGGCGATGGAGCGGTTCCACCTCTCACGCGACGCGGTGTACGGCGTGCTGCAGTTCCACCAGATCCCCCGAGAGAAGAACGGGCGCTTCGTCCGCTTCCTGAGAGTGGAGTTCGACCGCGTGATGGGAGTCAAAAAGTAGCCCCGATTCCAGTCCGCG
>CABSLV010000018.1 GCA_902478645.1 uncultured Flavobacteriales bacterium
CTGCCGAGGCGCATCCTGTTTGATTAAGAAACAACCATTTTCATCATAGCCGTCGTGAGAAATTTTAGCCTCGAATCGGAACTAAAAAAGTACTTCGGTTTTGACACCTTCAAAGGTAAGCAGAAGCAGATTATCGAGAGCCTGATGGCCGGTAACAATACTTTTGTCATCATGCCTACCGGAGGAGGAAAATCCCTGACGTACCAACTGCCGGCTCTGCTAATGCCCGGCACGGCCATCGTCATCTCCCCGCTGATCGCCCTGATGAAAAACCAGGTGGATGCCATGCGAGGCATTTCCACCGAGGCGGCCGTAGCCCATGTGCTGAATTCCTCGCTCACCAAAGGCGAAGTCGAACAAGTCAAGGCCGACATCCGGGCCGGTATCACCAAACTGCTCTACGTAGCCCCCGAATCGCTCACCAAAGACGAATACACCGACTTCCTGCGCACGGTACCCATTTCCTTCTGCGCCATCGACGAGGCGCATTGCATCTCCGAGTGGGGACACGACTTCCGCCCCGAGTACCGCAACATCCGCTCCATCCTGGACAAGATCGCCCCGATGCCGGTGATTGCCCTCACGGCCACCGCTACGCCCAAAGTCCAGGAGGACATCCAGAAAAACCTTGGGATGACCGACGCCAAGGTATTCAAGTCGTCCTTCAACCGCCCGAATCTCTTTTACGAAGTACGTCCCAAGGTGGACGTGGAGAAAGAGATCATCCGCTTTATCAAAGCGCGCCCGCACCAGTCGGGCATCATCTACTGCCTCTCGCGCAAAAAGGTGGAGGAACTCTCCGAACTGCTGCGCGTGAACGGCATTTCCTCCGCCCCGTACCATGCCGGTCTGGACGCCAAAACCCGCGCCCGAAACCAGGATGCCTTCCTGATGGAGGAAGTGGACGTGATCGTGGCCACCATCGCTTTCGGCATGGGCATTGACAAACCGGACGTGCGCTTTGTCATCCACCACGACATTCCCAAGAGTCTGGAGAGCTACTACCAGGAAACCGGCCGTGCAGGCCGCGACGGCGGGGAGGGATACTGCCTGGCCTTTTACAGTTACAAGGACATCGAAAAAATGGAGAAGTTCCTGGTGGGAAAACCCCTCTCGGAACAGGAGATCGGTGCCGCCCTGCTGCAGGACGTGGTAGCCTACGCCGAAACATCCCTCTCGCGCCGCAAATACCTCCTGCACTACTTCGGCGAGGAATTCGACGAAACAAACGGGGAAGGCGCCGGCATGGACGACAACAGCCGCCACCCCAAACCCAAGATCGAAGCCGGAGAACAGCTCCGCACCCTGATCCGCGTAGTGAAGGACACCTCGCAGACCTTCCGTCCCAAGGAGATCACCAATATCCTCGTGGGAAGGGTCAGCTCGGCCATCAAAGGCCTGAAGGTGGACAAGAAACCGTTTTTCGGCATCGGGAAAGACCGCGAAGACCGTTTTTGGATGGCACTGCTGCGGCAAGGACTGGTGGGAGGCTACCTGCGCAAGGAGATCGAACAATACGGCGTGTTGAAGGTCACCCCCAAGGGTGAGGACTTCCTTCGCTCAAGCGAAGGGTTCCTGATGACCGAGGACCACAATTACGACGCATTGGAACAGGAATACACCGCCGTCAACCGCAAGAGCGGCGTTACGGACGAAGTCCTGCTCTCGGCCCTGCGGGATTTGCGCCGCAGCGAGGCCAAACGGCTGGGGATACCACCCTTTGCCCTGTTCCAGGATGCTTCCCTCGAAGACATGGCCCTGCGCTACCCCATTACCCTCGAGGAGATGAAAACCATCTTCGGGGTCGGGGAAGGCAAAGCGCGCAAATACGGGCAGAAGTTCGCCGACTTCATCGCCAAATACGTCGAGCAGAACGACATCGTCCGTCCGGACGACCTGGTGGTCCGCTCGGTGGTAAACAAATCGGGACTGAAAGTGTACATCATCCAGAGTACCGACCGCAAGATTCCCTTGGAGGACATCGCCCGGGCCAAGGGTCTGGAAATGGACGAACTGATCTCCGAGATAGAAGCCATCGTCTACTCCGGCACGCGCATCAACATCGACTACCAGATCGACGAGATGCTCGACCCCGAACAACAGGAAGAGATCGAGGATTATTTCATGAATGCCGAAAAGGATGCCATCCGCGATGCGATGGCAGCCTTCGGCGGAGACTACGAAGAAGACGAACTGCGTCTGATGCGCATCAAGTTCATCAGCGAAGTGGCCAACTAACCCGGGCTTTTGCCCAAACATTCCCTATCCATGAAAATATATACCAAAACAGGCGACAAAGGCACCACCTCCCTGGTAGGCGGCTCCCGGGTAGCCAAGGACGACCCCCGGCTGGAAGCCTACGGCACGGTAGACGAACTGAACAGTTTCATCGGACTGCTTTCCGACACCCACGGGGTGAGCGATCCCTTGAAAACGGAACTCAAGCACATCCAGAACACCTTGTTCAACCTGGGCAGCCAACTGGCCAGCCTGCCGGAGGACATCGAGAAATACCGCATCCCCGTCGTTACCCAGGCGGACATCGAGGCGCTGGAGACTTCCATCGACCGGATGCAGGAATCGCTCGTTCCCTTGAAAAAATTCATCCTGCCGGGAGGCCACCCGAGCGTATCCCTGGCGCACGTAGCCCGCAGCGTATGCCGCCGCGCCGAACGCCGCACCGTTACCCTCTGCCATGCGGAAAACGAAGCGGGCTTGGATACCGCCTTGCGCTACCTCAACCGCCTGTCGGACTACCTGTTCGTGGCGGCTCGCTTCCTTGCCCACGAGCAGGGCATCCCCGAACGCTTTTGGGAATAACCCGGAGTTTCACCGAAGGCTTTTTCTATCGGTCGGGGCAAACTCCCTTCAGTCGAAGCGGGCAAGCGAAAGCCCCGGGCGTTTACGCCCGGGGCTTTCGCTTGCCCGCTTCGACTGCCGCGCTAAAACCGATACGTATAGATCCGGTCGAAATCCTGCCGCGGATCGATCGCAAAGATCGTCTTTCGCTTCCCATCGACACCTACCACCCAGAGGTTTTTCCGGTCGAAACGATACGCACCCAACCCGCGCCCTGTCCAATCGTACACCTCGACCACCACATCCCGGTCCTCCCCCTGTACCAGAGCGGCCACATCCGTATGCGCATTGACCGCATAAACCCGGTCCGAGTCTGCAAAAAGCGCCACGTACGACACCCGGCTGTGGCTCGGATCGGGATCGAAACTCTCCCGCTCGGGAGCCGGCTCGTCGCCCAAAGAAGCGACCTGACGAAAACGCCCGTCCTTTATCTCGTACAGCGCCAAAGTCTGTGTCTCTTGGTAAGCAATAGCCAAACGCGACCCGCTCGCAGCCACCCAAGCCGTATTGCGACCCATGTTTTCCCGACCGTCAAACGGAAGGGTATATTCATAAAAATCGGTCAGCGAATCCAGCACCTCGCCGCTGCGCAGATCGACCAAACGCAAAACATGCCGCTTCTGCGGCGAATCCTCGATAAAGGCCCCGACCAGCAAACTGTCCTCCACCACCACGCAAGCCATCTGGTAATTCGGATCAAAGCCCCAGTCGCGGAACGTCCCCACTTTTACCAGTTCCGTATCCAGAGCCCGGTACAGTTCCACCGTCCGTTGCCCGCCCCGATACGTCCGTACGGAAAAAACATCTTCTCCTCCGGTAGGCATTGCGATCGGACTGAGAAATTCATCCGGCCCCTCCCCGCGGCATCCCTGCGCATACCGAAAGTCGAAATCCGGCAATCCGTACACATAAAACACCGTATCCTCCAAAGTCTGCACCACCATCCGATCGCCCAAGGGAAAAAACTTATGCGGACGGAATATCTCGTGGACCCCAAGGCTGTCCGCCGTCAGGACCTCCGGCGCCGGGAGCGCTCCGGCATCTTTCTCACCCCCGCCGCAAGCGCACAATCCCAGCACGCCCAGCAGCAAGAAAGTCGCATTCGGTTTCATACTTGCGTATTTATTGACAAATTCCACAAGGGAATTCCCTCTAAAAGTCGTACGAGAAGGTATATACGTACTCGAAGTCTTTTTCCGGATTTATCGCATAGATCGTCTTGCGCGACTCACTCACGGCAAAAGGCAGCTGATAGAAACCATCGTAAAACGGCATGCGCAACCGAGCGAGCAGACGCCCATCCCAGGAATACACCCGAAACATCTTCTCCGGGGCAGTATTGTCGTTTTTCGCTTTCTCCTGTTCGAGGGGGCGTCCATCCTTGTCCAGGATAAAGACATAGTCCCGGCACGCATACCCGCCTTCCCCGTAATAAAAGCGGATGTTCTCCAGGCTCGGCGTCTTCCACCGATCCCCGCCCGGAGGGTTTTCAGTATCCACCTTCAGGTAGTTTTTCACCGATTCCGGAAGCTCCGCATTGCCGACTTCCGCCACCAGTTCGATCTTTCCCTGGGGGGATACCCGGTAAAATTCGATCCGGTCCATCAACTGATACGACACCACGAAATGTTCCCCATATCCCTGCAAAGAATACCGGTTGAGCATCGTCGAAAGCGTGTACCCGATCCGGGTCGACTTTATGTAAGTCTTCAACCCGGGCAGACTGTCCGTTATCTTGCCCGAGCGCCCATTGTAGGCATACACCCCTAACTCCTTCGTATTCCAATCATGCTTTTCGAGCATCACAATGCTGTCGTTGACCACCGAGAGGACCTCGCACGGACGCATGTTCACCCGATATTCCCACTTCTTTTCAAAACCCTTGCGCGTCAGTTCGAACAGCCGCACGGTGCGTCCATAAATATCGTAGTAAGCAAACTCACTCCGGGAAGGACAGCTGACCATCGACCCCATCAGGAAATCGTCAGGGCCTTGCCCGCGGACACCCTGCTTGTAAAGAAACCGGAAATCCGGCAACCCGTACGCATAGAACACCGTATCGGTCTTCTGGGACAGGATCAGCGCCACGTCGCCCTTGACCGCTATCTGCTGCGGAGCGAGGATCTGCTCCACCGCGATCGAATCGGCCTGGAGCGTTATCGGTTCGGGAAGTTCTCCGGAGGCATTGCCTTCCCCGCCGCAGGCGTACAATCCCAGCACGCCCAGCAGCAAAAAAGTCGCATTTGGTTTCATACTTGCATGTCTATTGATAAATTCCACAAGGGCATTCCCTCTAAAAGTCGTACGAGAAGGTATACACATACTCAAAATCTTTCTCGCTGTCTATCAGATAGATCTTCCGATACTTTTCGCTCACGGCAAAGGGTCCTTCCGCCGGCAGCTGCAAACGGGCTACCAACTTGCCCTCCCACGTATAGACATCGAGCGGAAGGCCGAGCGTCCCGTCTTTTTCCTGTTGCTGCCATTGCAAGGGGGTTCGACCGGAGAAGTTGCGAATAAACAGGTGATCCTTCGTTGCATAAGCGACAAAAAGGTAGTACATCGGAGTATTTTCAAAATTCTGCATCTTGTCAAAAGACTTCTGCTGCTCGGCGTATTTTTTCAGCGTCTCCGACAAATGCTCTTCCGTCCCCACCGCCTGCTCGAACACTGCTTTCCCTTGGGGGGTGATCTGGTAAAACTCCATCCTGTCCATCAGGGAATACGCCAACACGAGGTGGGAACCATACCCTACACACAGATAATCGTTCACCAACGAACTGATGTTCGTCCCCAGGCGAATGGTACCCTTGTACGTCTGCAGCGGGATGCTGTCCGTACGCTCTCCGGTGGAGAGATTGTACACATACAGCCGAGGCTGGAGCGAAGCCTGCCCCCAGAAATTTTCCGCAACCACCGCGATCGAATCATTGACCATCATACGGATCCCGCTTTTTCCAGAGCGAAGCGTTTTGTGTTCGGAAAATCCCTCCCGGTCTATCCGATAGAGGCCTACCTCATTTTTCATGATCTGACTGACCGCAAAAATGCTGTCGGAAGGATAGGGACATATCGTCGGATAGGAGAAATCGTCCGGACCCTCCCCGAGAACGCCCTGCTTGTAAAGAAACCGGAAATCCGGCAACCCGTATGCATAGAACACCGTATCGGTCTTCTGGGACAGGATCAGCGCCACGTCGCCCCTGACCGCTATCTGCCCCGGAGCGAGGATCTGCTCCACCGCGATCGAATCGGCCTGGAGCGTTATCGGTTCGGGAAGTTCTCCGGAAGCTTTGCCTCCCCCGCCGCAGGCGTACAATCCCAGCACGCCCAGCAGCAAAAAGATCGCATTTGGTTTCATAGTGGTCGTCTTTTAGTGCTTACAAGGTAAGAAAACTTCCCCTTGTTTTCCTCGATTTTCTGCCGTTTTTTTTCAGCAAAAAGGACGCACCTCAAAACTCCCCGCACCCAAACAGCCACCGCAACGGGGAAACCCCGCCGGCAGCCTCAGAAGAATATGTACTTCAACATGAACAGCACGGCCAGCACATACATCGTAGGGGTAAGACGCTTGAAGTGACCGCACAGCACATTGATAACAACATAACTTATCATGCCGAGCAGGATGCCATCGGAGATAGAATAGGCCAGCGGCATCATGACAACGCAGATGAAGGCCGGGATCGACTCGGAGTAATCCTCCAACGGAATGTTGCGTATGGGGCTCAACATGAACAGCCCCACGATCACCAGTACGGAAGCCGTCGCCGCCGAAGGGATTGCCAGAAACAGCGGGCAGAAGAGCAGTGCCACGAAAAAACAGCACGCCACCACGAACGACGTCAGCCCCGAACGTCCGCCCTGTGCCACGCCAGCGGCACTCTCGACATAGGTCGTAGTGGTCGAGGTTCCGAAACAGGCTCCGGCTACGGTCGCCAGGGCATCGGACATGAACACCTGCTTGACCCGCGGAATACGGCCCTGCGAATCGAGCATGCCGGCCTTGGTACATACCCCCACCACAGATCCGATCGTATCGAACATGTCGATAAAGAGGAACGTGAATATTACCACCATCATATCGAGCGAGAATACCTCGCTCCACTCGAACTGGCAAAATATGGGAGCGATCGAATGCGGCGTCGACATCAGGCCGTTGTAATGGGTGATACCCATCGGGATGCCGATCGCGGTGGTAAGCAGGATACCGATAAGCAGAGCACCGCGCACTTTCTTGACAACCAGGACCGAGGTGATCGCCAGACCGATCATGGCCAGCAGCGGGGCGCCGCTCGTAATCTCACCCAACGAGACCAGCGTAGCATCGTCGCGGGAGATGACCCCGGCATTCTGCAGGCCGATGAAAGCGATGAAAAGTCCGATCCCGGCACCGATAGCATTCTTGAGCGAAGCGGGGATGGCATTCACGATGGCCTCGCGCAGATTCGTAAGCGTAAGTATGACGAAGATGATCCCTTCGAGGAACACGGCTGTCAAGGCAAACTGCCACGAATAGCCCATGCCCATACATACCGTAAACACGAAGAAAGCGTTGAGTCCCATTCCCGGGGCCAGTCCGAACGGCAACTTGGCCCACATCGACATGATGAGCGTACCCGTAATGGACGCCAGCACCGTAGCGGTAAACACCGCTCCGGCAGACATCCCCTCGAGCAGGCTGAACATACTGGGGTTCACCGCCAGAATGTACGACATGGTAAGGAAAGTCGTGATACCGGCCAGTATCTCCGTGCGCAGCGTAGTTACCGACGGATCGAATCCGAAAATCTTTTTCAGCATATTTTTACAGCCTTTTCAGTCGTTTCCTGGACATCCCCGGGGAAAAACGACCGTCCTTTCATCTTTTTTATTCTTTTTTGTATCCACGCCCCCCTGAAAAGAAAAACGGAGGGAAGGCACTTATTTTCCCTCTTTGGAGAACTTGCTGCGCAGGCGCAGTGCCGTAATCACCCGCTTGGTGTACAACGGGAAATCCTTCTCCAGGATCCATCCCGTATAGCCCGGATCGTTCTCCAGCACCGGGGCTACCTTGCAGCCCTTGTACTTGCCGAAGGTAAAGATCTCGTCCCCATCGGCGTCGTAACCGATAAACCCGGCAAAATCCGCCGTACGGCGCTGGGCGGAATATTCCGAAAGAGCATGCACATCGTTGGGCAGGTCGGGATAGCGGTCGAGCTGCGACTTGAGCACCTCGTAGGTAGCCAAGGTGTCGGCCTGGGCTCCGTGCGCCCCTTCGAGTTCCGCCCCGCAATAAAACTTGTAGGCCGCCGAAAGGGTGCGCGGCTCTTTCTTGTAAAAGATGGCCTGTACGTCCACCGCCACCCGGTTTCCCATATCGAAATCGATCCCCGCGCGCAAGAGTTCCTCGGCCAGCATCGGGATGTCGAAACGGTTGGAATTGTACCCTGCCAGGTCCGAGTCGCGTATCATCTCATAGACCACAGGAGCGATCTGTTCAAAACGCGGGGCATCCTTCACCTTTTCGTCGGTAATGCCGTGGATGTCGGAAACAGCCTTGGGAATGGGCCGGCCGGGATTGACCAGCCAGGTCCTCACCTGGCGGCTCGAATCGGGCGAAACCTTGCACACCGATATTTCCACGATTCGATCCCGTGCAATGTCGATACCCGTGGTCTCCAGATCGAAAAAGCACAACGGGCGATTCAGTTTGAGTTCCATCTGTACGATTCTCTATGTTTTGTGTCGATGTAATTTTCTTCTCTTTCTCCCCTCCCTCTTTCCTCCGCCCCGCTCCCATGAGCCGGCCGGAGAATCAGAGCAAATACGATTCCTTCTTCTCAGAAGAGCCCCGAAATCTTTCCCTGCGCGTCGATATCCATGCCCAGTGCCGCCGGTGCAGCCGGAAGGCCCGGCATCCGCATCACATCCCCGGCGATCGGCACTACAAAGCCCGCCCCGGCGGCGAACTCTACGTCCCGCACATGAAAGGTGAACCCTTCGGGTGCTCCCACCACCGTCGGATCGTCGGAGAGCGACTTCTGGGTCTTGGCCATGCAGACCGCCAGGGAAGAAAGCCCCAAGCGATCCGCCAGTTGCAATTTACGTTGGGCTGCGGAAGCGTATTCCACCTCGCCCGCACCGTATATCCGCCGGGCGATCGTCCGGATTTTCTCCTGCAACGGCATCTCCAGCGGGTACAACGGACGCAGGATTCCATCGCCCAGCTCCGCCGTCTCGACTACCGCCCGCGCCAAATCCTCACAGCCCCGGCCTCCCTCGGCCCAGGCACGGGTACGTACCGCACGGATACCCCGCTGCGCACACAAACGCTCCACCGTCTGCAATTCCTCCTCTGTATCCGTATCGAAAGTGTTGAGCGCCACCACGGCCGGAACACCGAAAGCGGCCGCATTGTCCAGATGACGGGCCAAATTGGGGAAACCGCGCTGGAGAGCTTCCGCATCCGGTTTTTTCAGATCCTGAGCAGACATTCCACCGTGATACTTCAAGGCGCGCACCGTAGCCACCACCACCCAAAGACGAGGGGCGATGCCTCCTACACGGCACTTGATATCCATGAACTTCTCCGCACCCATATCCGATCCGAATCCGGCCTCGGTTACGGTATAATCGGCCAACGACATGGCCATCCGGGTGGCCAACAGGCTATTGGTTCCCTGGGCAATGTTGGCGAAAGGTCCTCCGTGGATCAGCACGGGCGAACCCCCGAGGGTCTGCACCAGGTTGGGTTTGATCGCTTCCTTGAGCAAAACGGCCATTGCTCCCACCCCGCCCGTTTCCCGGGCATACACCGCACGGCCATCCCGGCGAAAACCAACCAGGATATTACCCAAGCGTTGTTTCAGATCGTCGATCCCGCTACTCAGGCACAGGATGGCCATCACCTCCGAGGCGGGAGTAATGTTGAAGCCCTCCTGACGCGGCATGCCGTTACCCGTACCGCCCAGTCCGACGATCACCTCGCGCAACACGCGGTCGTTCATGTCCATCACCCGTTTGAAAAGCACCGTACGGGGATCGATACCCAGCCCGCCTGTTTTCGACTGAATATCGTTGTCTATCATGGCTGAAAGCAGATTGTTCGCCTTCTCCACCGCCGAAAAATCGCCGGTAAAATGCAGGTTGATGTCCTCCATCGGCAGCACTTGGGAATATCCTCCTCCGGCGGCGCCTCCCTTCAGTCCGAAAACCGGCCCCAGCGAGGGTTCCCGCAGGGCGGCTACGGCGCGCTTCCCGATGCGGTTCAGTCCATCGGTCAGACCGATCGAGACGGTCGTCTTGCCTTCCCCGCCCGGAGTGGGCGATATGGCCGTTACCAACACCAGACGACTGCGCGAGGCTCTTTCCGCATCGATGCGAGAAAGGGGCAGTTTGGCGATGTACCGTCCATAGGGTTCGAGCTCCGTGGCTGGGATGGAAAGCTTTTCAGCGACCTCCGCAATGGGAAGCAGGTGGGCCTGTTGTGCAATCTCCAAATCTGTTTTCATCTCTTTCTCTGTATTTTAAATCCAAGGAATACCCCCGGTTTCTTTTCGCACAAAAATACTTCTTTTGTCCGAAGCCACCGCACGGTCTTTTCGGAAAAAAAGGGGGAAAAAGCGGCGGGCAAGCGAGGGTTCGGGCGCCGCCTGGCGCCCGAACCCTCGCTTGCCCGCCGGAGGAATCCTTTGCCGGTTATTTATCCAGCTGTGCTGCGATCTCGTCGGCCACCTGCTGCATCTGCCCGGGCGTGAGCGAGAGTTTCTCACGGTTCAAGTCCATGTCGGAAGGACCGTTAAGCGGGAGCAGGTGCACATGCACGTGATGCACATCCAGTCCCACGACCGAAACCCCTACGCGGATACAGGGTACTGCCCGTTCGATAGCCCGAGCCACCCGCCGGGCAAAGAGCATCAAGCCCGTATAGGTCTGCTCGTCGAGTTCGTAGATCTTGTCCACTTCCTTTTTCGGAATGACCAGCGTATGGCCTTTCACGATCGGGAATGCATCGAGGATCGCGATGTAGTTTTCGTCTTCGGCTACTTTGTACGAAGGGATCTCCCCGCGTATGATCTTGGTAAATACGGAAGCCATGGTGTATTCGGTGTTTTATACGGTTCGACTAACGGGTGATCTCCAACACTTCAAAGTGCATGGTGCCATTGGGCACTTTGATCTCGGCGATATCGCCTACCGACTTGCCCAAAAGACCTTTTCCGATGGGGGAATCCACCGAAATCTTCCCTTGTGCGATATTGGCCTCGTTCTGGGCCACAAGGGTATAGGTCACCTCCTTGCCGTTCTGCTGGTTGCGGATACGCACCGTGGAGAGGATCAGCACCTTCGAGTTGTCCAACTGCGAAGCATCCACCACCCGGGCGCTGGCCAGGGTTTCTTCCAGTTTGGCGATGCGCAGCTCCAGCATTCCCTGTGCTTCTTTCGCGGCATCATATTCGGCATTCTCGGACAAATCACCCTTGTCCCGGGCTTCGGCTATTTGTTTTATCACGTGGGCTCGTTCCACGGTCTTCATATGCTCCAGTTCAGCCTTGAGCTTGGCATACCCTTCCGGGGTGTAGTACGATACGTTTCCCATTTTTCTTTTCTTTTTTCGATAGACAAATCTTTTTCACAGACACAAAAAACAAAGAACCCCGGAAAAGTATCGCGGTACCCTTCGGGATTCATGTCTGTCGTAAGGCAAATGTAGGCAAAATCCATCCCCGCACGCAAGTCCCGTACCCTTTTTTCCGAAAAAAACATCCCGCGAGCCCTTTTGCTGATTTTAAAAGAAGAAAAGCCGCCGGAAAGTAAATTAACCTCACCCCACCCCGGAAAAGATTCCGTTTCTTTTCCCTACAAACTGCCCCGCAAAGTCCTCTCGTTTGAACAGATAGCCCGCTCCTGAAAAACATCATCCTCCCGACAGCCTTGTGCTCAACTTTCACTATCTTTGTCTTAAAAAAACCAAACCATAAAAAAAACGCCATGACCTATTCGCTGATTCTCACGCTGCTCACCCTCTTTTTCATGGGCAAAACTTTTGAAAAGATGGGACACTCCTTCTGGGAAGGATTCATTCCCATCTACAACCTCTATATCCTGCTGGTGGAACTGGAACGTCCCCTGTGGTGGATCATCCTGTTCTTTATCCCGGTGGTCAACATCATCTTCGCATTCATGACGCTGAACGAACTCGCCCGACGATTTTCGCGCGACTACCTGATGGGGATCCTCCTGACCCTGTTCCCGTTCATCGGATTCGGCATTCTGGCCTACTCGGACGAGGCTACCTACACCCGATAGACCGCCCGCTCCGCATCCAAAAAAACTTGTGCCCGTGATCCTATGCAGGAAATAGGATCACGGGCACAAGTTTTTGCCTCTTTCCGGGCTGTTTATCGCCCCAGGGGAGGCAAAGGGAAGCCTTTTTCACGCAGGATCTCTTCCGTATGGTCGTACAACCAGTCCTTGTGGCGGTGTGCCGCGGCAAAATCCCGGATCTGGAACTGTCTGCGGGCAGTATAAACCCGTCCGCCGCCTTTTTCCCTTTTCGGAAAAAGAGCTTCGACCTGTTGGGCAGCCGCCGTATCGGGACTCTTGAGCAAAGGACGCACCAGGATGTCGATAAGCGGGTCGAGCCAATTGTGCATCGTGAGCATCTTGGTATTGACCCATCCGGGGTTGAACGCATTGACCACCACGCCAGCCTGGTTGCCCAGTTTTTCGGTCAGGCTTTGGGTAAACATCAGCAAAGCGAGTTTGGACGAAGCATATGCCTTCATCCGGCGATATTTTTTAGGAGACACCTCGAAAAAGTCCGTGTCCACCCGGCCGAACTTCACCATGGACGATACCGTATTCATCACCCGGGACACCCCTTCGGAGCGCAACAGGATAGGCATCATCAAGCGGGTGAGCAGGTATGTCCCGAGGTAATTCACCCCCACCGTTTCCTCAAATCCATCCACGGTCTTTTCACAACGTTTGCGCAGCACCCCGGCATTGTTCACCAAGGCGCGGATGTTGTACGCTTTCTCGTCCACCGTACGGACAAACGAAGCGATCGAAGAGAGCGAAGACAGATCGAGCGGCATCAGACGCACATCGCGGTTGGAAGTTATATAACGAATGTGTTCGAAAACGTGCGCAGCCTTCTCCACATGGCGGCAAGCCATGATCACCCCGTAATCCATATCGGCCAGGCGAGCAGCCAAGTTCTCGCCGATCCCGCGGTCGGCTCCGGTTACGATCACCCAATTGTTGTTCATCGACGTAAAACGGTTTAGAAATTCCGCATACCTTTTCAGTATGCCATTTTTACATTGTCCACCCACAGCGCATTGCCCAACGCACCGGTATAGGCCCCCAGGCTGCCGGAGGAAAACATCAGGATCAGGTGGGTCGGCTTCACATCCTTTCCGCCCCAGCAGGTTTCCTGCACGGGAACCATCTTGCCCTTGCTGTTCATCGCATAGAAAAGCCCTTGATCCATCAAGGCCATCGACGGGTCGTAATCCGACCGCTGACTCACGTCGCCGTAGAGGACGGGAAGACGGTAACCATTCACCCACTCGGGCACGTCGCGACCTATGCGCATCACCGCTGTGCCGACGCGTTGGGCATAGATATTGCCTTTGTCATCCTCCCAACGACGCTGCAGGAAGAGCAGTACCTCGGCCTGGTCGCGTCCCTTGATTTTGGTCACACCGCTGCCGCTGGCGCGGGTTACCATCGTATCCTGCGATATTTTGGCCTTGTAGTCGAATACCAGTGCCTCGGGTGTCCCGGTAAAGGGGATACCCATGTCGAGGTTCTTGTACGGATCGCTCGCACCCCGGATCGGTTCGAGGGTCTTCCCGAGGAAAATACTCCCCGAGGCCAGCACCGAAATATTGACCAGTCCCAGCACCTTGACCTTTTCCAGTTTCGTATCCATCCGCACGCAGTAGCCCTTGCCGCGTTTTTCCGGGAAGACCGTCACGGAGGTCTTGACAATGCCCGCTACCTTGGCCATCACATTGGACGAAGACCAGGGCGAGGCCGAACGGTTGACATACGGCTGAGCTCCTACCAAAGTATCGACCGGGGCGATCATGTATACCAACGACTCCCGTCCTCCGATCACGGACGATTCCTTGATCCGGCGCACGAGCCACTGGTCGAAATCGCCGAAGGGAATCGGGCGGAGCGTATCCTGCTGGGCATGCAACCCGGGGGCAGCCAACAGACAGGCCAAAAGGATTCCTGCTATTTTTTTCATGCTATTCTCTTCGCTTGCGCGTTAAAAGAACGATAAATTTTCTTAATGAATTGGTAAAGATAAGCAATCTCCCGGCAAGAAAAAAGGCCGGAAACGATTTCCGACCTTTTTGACTACATTTTCTACACTTTTGCGTCTCTCGCCCTCCCTCTTTCTGCTTCCCGGTTGTCCAGGAGGAGGGAAACTCGCAGGATACATGGCCGCGCCAGCGCGACACACGCCAGGAGCGATCACGCGTCGATATTGGCGTACTTGGCGTTCTTTTCGATAAACTCGCGCCGCGGCGGTACATCGTCCCCCATGAGCATGGAGAAGATATAGTCCGCATCGGCTGCATTGTCGATAGTGATCTGCTTGAGGATACGGTTTTCGGGATTCATCGTCGTTTCCCACAACTGGTGGTCGTTCATCTCACCCAGACCTTTGTAACGCTGGATGGTAACACCCTTGTCGCTGCCGCCGCCCATCTCGCGCACCAGGGCATCGCGCTGGTCCTCGTTCCAGGCATAGGCCTGCCGCTGTCCTTTCTTGACCAGGTACAAAGGCGGAGTGGCGATATAGACATATCCCTTCTCGATGAGTTCCTTCATGTAACGGAAGAAGAAGGTCAGCATCAGTGTGTCGATGTGGCTGCCATCGACATCGGCATCGGTCATGATGATGATCTTGTGGTAACGGAGCTTTTCGGTGTTGAGTGCCTTGGAATCGTCCTCGGTACCGATGGTTACTCCGAGTGCGGTGTAGATGTTGCGGATCTCCTCGTTTTCAAACACGCGGTGCTGCATTGCTTTCTCCACGTTGAGGATCTTACCGCGCAAGGGGAGGATGGCCTGGAAATGGCGGTCGCGCCCCTGTTTGGCCGTACCGCCGGCCGAATCTCCCTCGACGAAGAAGATCTCGGACTTGGCCGGATCGCGTTCGGAACAGTCGGCCAGTTTGCCCGGCAAACCGCCGCCGCTCATCACCGTCTTGCGCTGCACCATCTCACGCGCCTTCTTGGCCGCAGCACGGGCTTTGGCAGCCAGGAGCACTTTCTGCACGATGATCTTGGCCTCGGCAGGATGTTCCTCCAGGTAGTTGGAAAGCATGTCGCCCACCAGTTTGTCCACTGCGCCGAGCACTTCCTTGTTGCCCAGCTTGGTCTTGGTCTGCCCCTCGAAAAGCGGTTCCTGCACCTTGACCGAGATCACCGCCGTGAGCCCTTCGCGGAAGTCGTCGCCCGAGATTTCCACCTTTTCCTTGGCCAACAGGCCGGAATCCTCGGCGTATTTCTTGA
This sequence comes from uncultured Flavobacteriales bacterium, assembly GCA_902478645.1. Lineage (GTDB taxonomy): Bacteria > Bacteroidota > Bacteroidia > Flavobacteriales > UBA1820 > Merdimorpha. The sequence continues at coordinate 15,381 of CABSLV010000018.1, forward strand.
GCGTACGGGTCAGTCCCCGGCGGAATCCCGCCAGATGTGTACCTCCCTCGATGGTGTTGATATTGTTGACGTACGAATGGATATTCTCGGTGTACGAGGTGTTGTAATGCAAGGCTACCTCCACCGGGATGCCATCCCGCTCGCCGTCCATGTGGATGATGGTCTCGATCAAGGGTTCGCGCGCACTGTCCAGGAAGGTAACGAACTCGTCCAATCCCGTGGTGGAATGGAAACGTTCACTCCGGGGAGTACCCTGCTCGTCCTTTTCCCGCAAGTCGGTCAGGCAGATGGTGATGTTCTTGTTCAGGTAGGCCAACTCGCGCATACGGCTCTGGAGGATGTCGTACTGATAGAGCGTATCGGTAAAAATGGTCGCATCCGGATGGAACGTCACGGTGGTGCCGGTATCATCCGTCGTGCCGATCTCACGCACCGGATAGAGCGGTTTCCCACACGAGTACTCCTGTTCGAATATCTTTCCTGCGCGGTGTACCTCGACCCGCATGTGATCGGAGAGCGCATTGACGCACGACACACCCACTCCGTGCAGACCGCCGGAGACCTTGTACGAGTCTTTGTCGAACTTACCGCCGGCGTGCAGGATGGTCATCACCACTTCGAGGGCGGATTTCTTTTCCTTGGGATGGTAGTCCGTGGGGATACCGCGCCCGTTGTCGCGCACGGTGATGGAGTTGTCGGGATTGATCGTTACATCGATGCGGGAGCAGTAACCGGCCAGTGCCTCGTCGATGGAGTTGTCCACCACTTCGTTGACCAAGTGGTGAAGTCCGCGGGTACTGGTGTCGCCGATATACATACCGGGACGTTTACGCACAGCCTCCAGGCCTTCAAGCACCACAATGCTGTCGGCCGAATAACCCTGTGCGGGATCTGTCGTCTCACTCATTTCTTCGTAGTATTTTATCTCTTGCTTTGCTTCGTTTTCCAAACAGACAAAGATACGATTTTCCCGGGAAATACCCGCGCGCCCGTCCGGGGAAAAACGCGCCGTTGCCCCATTCCCGGGATCAAAATTCCGCCCGGATTTTCCCGCCGCACAGAAAGTGTGTACCTTTGCCGCAAAACATCCATTCTCGATGGCAAAACCGATGCCGGAAGGCAATTTTCAGATGGTGGCCAAGACCTTCTACGGACTGGAGGAAGTCCTGGCCGAGGAACTGCGCAACCTGGGCGCCATGCGGGTAGAAACCGCCCGGAGAGCCGTATCGTTCTACGGCGACAAGGGTTTCCTGTACAAAGCCAACCTGTGCCTGCGCACAGCCCTGTCGGTGCTCGTACCGCTGAAAACCGACAAAGTCACCTCCGAAACCCAGCTCTACCGCGCGGTGTACAACCTCCCCTGGGAACGTTACCTCACCTCCCGCGACACCCTGGCCGTGGACGCCGCCGTCGCCTCGGAAATATTCACCAACAGCCACTACGTCACCCTGAAAGTCAAGGACGCCATCGTGGACCGCATCCGCGACAAGATGAACGCCCGTCCGGACATCGACCGCGACGATCCCTCCCTGAAGGTAAACGTCCACCTGGCCGACCGTACCCTAACCCTCTCGCTAGACAGTTCACTGGGCCTGCACCGCCGGGGATACCGCCAGGCTACCAACATCGCTCCCATCAACGAGGTATTGGCCGCCGGACTGGTCCTGCTCTCGGGCTGGAGGGGACAAACGAACCTGATGGACCCGATGTGCGGATCGGGTACGCTGCTGATCGAAGCGGCGATGGTCGCGGCCAACATCCCGGCCTGCATCCACAAAAAGCGCTTCGGGTTCGAGTCGTGGAAGGATTTCGACCCGCAACTCTTCGAAAAGATCAAGGAAGTCTCCCTGCGCAGGATGCGCGATCCGGGCATCCGCATCCTCGGGCGGGACAAAGCTCCCTCGGCACTGGCAAAAGCCGCGGAAAACATCACCGCAGCCGGTCTGGAAGACTTCATCGGACTTTCCCGACAGGACTTCTTTCACTCCCGCCGGCCGGAGGAAGGCGCCTGGACCCTGCTGTTCAACCCTCCGTACGGACAACGCCTGGAGGTGGACGAACGGGAGTTTTACAAACGCATCGGCGATACGCTCAAGACATCCTACCCTGATACCGTAGCCTGGATGATCACCGGATCGAAAGAGGGACTCAAATCCCTCGGGCTGCGCACCAGCCGTTCCATCCCGCTGATGAATGCCAACCTCGAATCCCGCCTGGTGAAATACGAGCTCTACACCGGTTCGCGCAAAGCCTCGAAAACATCTTCGCCGCAGAACCCGGAAGCCGAAACGCAGCAGGCGTAATCATTACCCTTTCTGTTCCCAAAGCGGGCAAGCGCAAGTGCGGCAGGGTTCCCCTGCCGCACTTGCGCTTGCCCGCTTTGGGAACAGAAGTCCCAGACGTATTATTCGTCAGCCATGATCACCGTACCCCCCATCGTCGTACGGCCATCCACCTTGGCCGATCCCTTGCAATAGACCTTTCCCCCCATACCGACCCGCGCTTTGGTCGTCTGGGTGGCATAGATGTACGCCGTACCGCCGGCCGTAATGGTCGCCTCGGCATGGTCGGCCACGAGTTCGTAGCCGTTGAACTGGCCGCCTGTCTTGATGCTCACATCCACCAGCGTCACATCCCCACCAGCCTGGATCTGTCCCCCGGCGGCAATGGAAGCCCGCAGCGTATCGGCCGTCACATTGGCCTGAACGAAGGCTCCTTTACCGGCATCGATCCGGATACTTCCGCCTTTGAGCACATCCTGCGCCAGGATCTCACTCTCGCCCGAAGCGCCGAGATAGGTCAGCGGCGCGGCGTAATACACCGTGGCCGGCACCGGATCCGAACCGATCGCCTTGGTCGATTTGAAGCGGATCACCACGCGGTCGTTCTCCTGCTTGACCACGATGTTGTCGATCTGGCTGCCTTCGACCACCACCCGGCTTTCGTTCGAAGCCACCAAACGCGCCTTTATCTTGGTCTGGACATCCACCTGCGAAAAATCCGAAAGCTTGTACGTCTTCTCCTGTGCCTGAAGCGACATTCCGCCCATGAGCGACAAAGCCGCCAAGGCCAAAACTTTACCCGTTTTCATATCTCGATCCGTTTTATCGTTATTTCCCTATCCGCAGATGCACGAACCCTTCGTCGGTAAGTTCGGCATGGTCGTAAATATTCCGCCCGTCGGCCACCACGCGTCCCCGCATCAGCGCCCGAACCCGTTTCCAGTCGGGCAAGCGGAACTGTTTCCATTCCGTGAGCAGGACCAGCGCATCGGCCTCCCGAACCGCCTGGTACATGTCCGGAGCGTACTCCACTTGCTCTCCCAAACGACGGCGTGCCTCCGGCATCGCGATCGGGTCGTAAGCCTGTACCGATGCGCCGGCGGCAAGCAGTTTCTCGATCATCACCAGCGAAGGCGCCTCGCGCATGTCGTCCGTTTCCGGTTTGAAGGACAAGCCCCACAGTGCCACTTTCTTCCCGCGGAAATCCCCGTCGAAGACCTTCGATACCTTCTCGAACAGGATGGCCTTCTGACTGCGGTTCACCGCCTCGACCGCCTCGATCACCCGCATGTCGTACCCGTACTGCCGTCCCGTGCGGATGAGCGCCTGCACATCCTTGGGGAAACAGGAGCCTCCGTATCCGCAACCGGCATACAGAAAGCGGCTGCCGATCCGTCCGTCCGAGCCGATCCCCCGGCGCACCATATCGACATCCGCCCCAGTGCGCTCGCACAGGTTGGCTATGTCGTTCATGAAACTGATGCGGGTAGCCAGCATCGCATTGGCGGCGTATTTGGTCATCTCGGCCGAAGGGACGTCCATGAACAGGATGGTACGGTTGTTGAGCAGGAAAGGCCGGTAGAGCTTTTCCATCAACCGGCGGGCATTTTCACTTTCCACGCCTACCACCACCCGGTCGGGATTCATAAAATCCTTGATAGCGGCTCCTTCCTTGAGAAATTCGGGATTGGAAGCCACCTCGAAGGGAATATCTTCTCCCCGGGCGGCGAGTTCCTCGCGGATCACCTCCTTGATCTTTTCCGCCGTTCCCACCGGAACGGTGCTTTTGGTCACCAGCAGGGTGTACTTCTTCATATGGCGGCCCACCGTGCGTGCCACCTCGAGCACATACCGCAGGTCGGCACTGCCGTCCTCGTCCGGCGGAGTTCCCACAGCGGTAAACACCACCGATACGTGGTCCAGCACCGGCACCAAATCGGTAGTGAAGTGCAGGCGGCCTTCCTCGACGTTCTTTTTGACCAATTCTTCCAAACCGGGCTCGTAAATGGGCATTTCCCCCCGGGTGATCTTCTCGATCTTTTCCCGGTTCACATCCACACACGTAACGTCGATGCCCAACTCGGCAAAACACGTCCCGCTGACCAGACCCACATATCCTGTGCCTACTATCGCTATGTTCATTGTCTTTTCTTGTCTCTTTCTTTTTTCCCTGCGCTTACTACTGCGCGCAGTTCAAAGATACGACACAATTTCCGGAAAAAACTCGCAAGGAAAAGCGAGCGAGACCGTTTATATTTTTTTTAACTTAACGCTTTCCTTTTTTCCCGGAAAATGTCTAACTTCGTCTTTCTCGTAAAACTCAAAAGAAAAAAAACACACGAAACAACCTGAAAATTTCCATCGTATGAAAACCAGAGAAAAAAGCATCGAGCTGCTCAACCGTGCAGTAGCCGACGAACTGACTGCCGTACACCAGTACATGTACTTCCACTTCTATTGCGACGACTACGGATACGACCCGCTGTCGGAACTCTTCCGCCGCACGGCCATCACCGAGATGATGCACGTGGAGCGTTTGGCCGAGCGCATCCTTTTCCTCAAGGGTGAAGTCGAGATGAAGCCCTCCCAGGAAGTGGAAAAGATCCACGACGTAAAGAAGATGCTCAAGAAAGCCGCCGAAATGGAGGACGAAAGCGTCAACCTGTACAACGAATGGGCCAAGACCTGCGCCGACAACTTCGATTCGGTCACCAAAAAGATGTTCGAAGACCTGGCCGGAGAAGAAGAACAGCACCAGGATGTCTTTGAAACCGAAATGGACAACCTGTCCAAATTCGGCGACAACTACCTCGCCCTCCAATCGCTCGAACGCAGCAAGGCTCAAGCTACCGGTACCCCGGCCGCTGAATAACTCCGCACGAGCAGTCCGCTTAAAAAAGCGAAGCGCCGGGAAATTTTCCCGGCGCTTCGCTTTTTTTTAAGCCGCCCGCCCTCTACAAATCGTAATGCCGGATGTGCTCGTTCGGCTCGTCGGCATAGATCTGCCCGTCGCGCAGACGGATGATCCGATGAGCATGCTCGGCTATGTCTTCCTCGTGCGTCACAATGATGATGGTATTGCCTTGCTCGTAGATTTTCTGAAAGAGTTGCATGATCTCGATGGAGGTCTTGGAGTCCAGGTTACCCGTCGGCTCGTCGGCCAGGATGATGGAGGGATGGTTCACCAACGCCCGGGCAATGGCCACACGCTGACGTTGTCCTCCGGAGAGCTGGTTGGGACGGTGCCCCATCCGGTCGGCCAGACCGACCGAAACCAAAGCCTCTTCGGCCCGGCGCATCCGCTCGGACAGCCCCACGCCGGCATAGATCATCGGCAAGGCCACGTTCTGCAAGGCGGTAATACGGGGCAGGAGGTTGAAAGTCTGGAAGACAAAACCGATCTCCTTGTTGCGTATCTCGGCCAACTCGCTGTCCTCGAGCGAACTGACATCATGTCCATTGAGGATATACTCCCCCGAGGTAGGGGTGTCGAGACATCCCAGGAGGTTCATCAAGGTGGACTTTCCGCTGCCCGAAGGGCCCATCAGGGCTACGTACTGGCCTCGTTTGACCCCCAGGCTGATACCTTTGAGTACTTTTACGATCTCTGTCCCCAACGGGAAATCGCGCGTAATGTTGCGCAGAGTGATCACTTCGTCTTCCATCCTTTTCCGGCAAACTTTGTTGTGTGAGAGACAAATTTAGTACAAAAAGCCGACAATATCCCCTTCCCTTCCCGTTATTTATTCCGCCGGCATCGGTCCGAAGGGAACTTTCTCGACTCCTCCCCGGAGGGAAAAAAAGAATCCCCCGCCAGGGGTGGATAGTCCCTGCGGAGGATTTCTTTTCGAGCAAACCTTAATGTGTTTCGCGGCGGATTTTTAGACGCCTGCCACGCGGCGTTTGTACTCGGCCAGGCAAGCAGCCAGACGCTCGGGAGCAGTCGTATCGCCGGGTACGTTGTGCGAAGGATGGATGTAGAGTTTTACTCCACGGCTATCCAGAATCTCGGCTACCGTGCAGACCGTCATCCATACGCAGGTAATGAAGGCAATGGTCGAAACCGGGCCCACCGGATCCTGATTGTTCTTCAAATGAACCGTAGCATCACCGGCCGGTGCGCAGGAATCGACTACCAGGTCGGCGATTTCGAAGATCGTCTTACCCGAAGAGTGGCGGGTCTTCTTGCCTTTGGCCTGGGCAGCTGCACCGTAAGCGATCACCTTCATACCGCGTTTTTTGGCTTCGAGGGCGATGTCGATGTTTACGTTGTTGATACCGGTGTGCGAGAAGATCCACATCACGTCGTCCTTGTCGAAGTTATATCCCTTCATGATCTGCACGCCGTAGCCTTCTACGCGCTCCAGGAACACGAACTGATGTACGCCCAGATCGCCCACGATCTGCGTGAAGAACGTCAAAGGCAGTTCGCAGATCGGGTGGAACCCTACGAAACCGCCGATACGCGGGTACATTTCCTGAATAGGAATCGTCGCGTGTCCGCAACCGAAAGTATGAACCCAGTGCCCTTTTTCGATGCAATCGGCCATCAGGGTTGCCGCTTTGGTAATGTTCTCCTGTTGCGTGTTTTCGATCTCGGACATAATGCCCCGGGCATTTTTCAGCCACTGTAATGCTACTTCCATTTTTTTGTTTTGATTTTTAAAAGTTGGTAATCTATGTTTTTGTCTTTTCTCGTTTTTTACGCCCTACCGGTCTTTTTCCGGGCCGCTGCCGCAGCCACCGGGAGGAGCAGCATCATCATCACCACGGCCAGGGCCAGCACCACCGGGAACCACGCGTACCCTCCCTGGTCGAACATCACGCCCACCACCTTGTTAAAGGCGAACTGACCGCACAGCGCGATAAAGATCGCAATGGAAAACGCCGTGCCGGACATCTCGCGGAACGCTCCGCCCAGATAAGCCAATACCACCGGGTAGGTAGCTCCCACGCCGAATCCCACCAGCGCCATCGCTAAATGCACCAGCGTCACATCGCTGCTGAAATAGAGGATCGCTACCCCGGCCAGTGCCACCGTCAGATAGAGATACAGCGTACCGTTGTCCCGGAGTTTCTTCATGATCAGTCCCAAAGGCAAGCGCCCGCACAGCATCCCCACCGTAAACCAGGTGAGCGACAAGGTAGCTGCCGTAGCCGCCACCCCGCCGTGATCTTCCAGATACTTCGGGGTAAAACTGCCGCTGGCCCCTTCGAAACCGCTCTGGAAAAACAGAATGACGGCAAAAAGGAGCAGTGCCGGATACTTGAGCAGCCCCACCGTTTTGGTAAACGAAACGCTGCCCTGCGGCTTGGCCTGGGGGAACTGGATAAGGCAGAAATACACGATAAACAACGCCATCACGCCCGATATGCAATGCAGCGGCACGATGTAGTTGTCCGGCATGCAGTAGTTCAACAGCGTCCACAGCAAGGCACCCACGCAATAGAACGCCCCGAGGATGCTCAACCGGCCGCCTCTCCGCCTGTCGTCGTAGATATCCGAAACCAGCGCATTGGTCAGTCCGTTGAGGATTCCCCCACCGAAACCGATCATGAACATCGCCCCGTGCAGCAACTGTATCTCCAGCGCATTGGCCAGCCCTTCCAGACCGATCAGCGAGAGCAGCGAACCGATGATCAGCAGCCACTTATACCCGAACCGGTCCACCACCGGCCCGAAAAGCACCGTGCCGAGAATGATCCCGATGGACATCGTGGAAGGCAAAGCCGTCGCCCCTTCCACCCGGGCGTTGAGCTGTCCCAGGATCGGCCCGAGCGAAAGCATGGCTACGCCGAAGAAGGCCAGCCCGGCGCACGCCGCCACGAATACCTGGTTTGTCTTATAATTCACCTTATTCATCGTCGTATGTTTTTCGTTGGTTATTTTCCTTTGTTATGCAAAACGCCTTGTCCCCCTTACTCGCTGATGCTGCGCAGAGCCAGGTACCCGGCTCCCATCAACACGGCATCCCCGCCGAGCATCGAGGGGACGATCTCCACCTTTTGGATAGCGATAGGCTGTGCATGGCGCACCGCCGCCTGTTTGATCCGGTCCAGGAACTGAAGCGCCGGGCCGAATACCCCACCGCCGAAGATGATCTTCGAGGGGTCGAACAAGCTTACCAGATTGGCCACTGCCATGCCCCACATCTCGATAGCGATGTCGAAAGTCTTGGTGGCGATTTCATCGCCCTGGGGATACACCTCGAACAAATCGTACGAGGTAATCTCTTCCGGTTTCTTGTTGCGCAACACGCCCTGGTACTGCGGGTTTTCCTCGAGCAGTTCCCGGGCTACCTTGGCCAAGCCTTCGCCCGAGCAGTGGTGTTCGAAACAGCCGCACACCTCGTATTTTTGCTTGTATTCCTTGTCGAGCGCCCACCAACCGATCGCACCCGATATGTCGTGCGCCCCGCGCAGCACGCGGCCGTTGGCCAGGATTCCTGCTGCAATACCCGTTCCCACAGCCAGGAAAATAGCATTGTTCACATTTTCAGCTGCTCCGGCCCATGCTTCGCCCAGGATGCAGCATACCCGGTCCGAATCGACCGTTACGATCGTATTGCGGTCGCACACCTGCTGGATTTCCTCCCGCAGCGGGTAGTCCTCCCATCCGGGAATGTTGGGACACCAAACCGTTCCCCGATCCTGATACGAAATGCCCGGCACGCAGATACCCACAGCATCGATAACGTGCCCCAATCCTTTGGCCTGGCGCAACATGTCGGAGACGAACTCCTGAATCAAACGGCCTACTTCGTGTCCCTGCCGGTGTTCCAGTTTCCGTTCGTCCTTGTAGACGATTTCCGCATGTTCGGTGAAAATACCCCCCTTGAGCTTTGTTCCGCCCAGGTCCAAGCCTATTACTGCCATAGTCGTATCGTGTATTTTGTTCTTTGTATAAGGTCGTGCTTTTCGAGAAAGCGGGGTAAATTTACAACTTTTCCCTGCACGCGAAAATAAAAAACACACAAACTTCCCTTCTCCGGTCAAAAAACAAGGCCGGAGCAAGTCCTCCCGGCATGGGTTTTTACTAACTTTGTTTCACTCGAAAAACACCCCTTTTCTCCGTGGGAAAAGGGGAAAAATACACAAAAAACACCTGCGATGGAACTTACCGAGAAATCCCTCAAAAACTCTCTGGAGATCACACGCGGCAAGAACGACTGTTTTCTCATCTGCGATTTCGGGGCATTATCCCCGGAATCATTCGCTCGCTCACTGGACTTTCTCAAACGACAAACCTGGACTCCGGACATCTCGGCCGTGCTGGGCTTCGACCTCTCCCGGATAGAGGACCCGGACGGTTACCTCCGTCAAATCGGCGGAATGCTTCGCCGGATGGAGTTCAAACACCTGCTGTGTTTCGGTCCGCAGATCGAACAATACCGTTACGCCTTCCCCAAACTGTCGCTGCTCTACAACGACCTGGAAGACGCACTGGCCGACCTGCCCAAGTTTGACTTCCAGAACGAATCGGTACTGATCAAAGCCCCCGAATCGTTCTCCCCGCGCCGCATCGAATCCCTGATGCAACGCCGCGTCCACGACACCGTGCTGGAAGTCGATCTGAACGCCATCGTCCACAACCTGTCCTACCTGCGATCCAAACTGCCCGAAGGCACCCGTACCATGTGCATGGTCAAGGCCAAATCGTACGGACTGGGCGAAGCCGAAATCGCATCCGTTCTGCAGGACTACGCGGTCGATTACCTCGGAGTGGCTTACGTGGACGAAGGTGTCCACCTGCGAGCCCGGGGCATCCGCACCCCCATCATCGTGATGAACCCCGAACGCAGCAGCCTGACCACCCTGATCAAAAACCGGCTCGAACCGGAAATCTACTCCCTGGGCGTATTGGAACGCTTTGCCCAGACTCTCGCCTCGTTTTCCTTTCCCGAGCCGTATCCCATACACATCAAACTGGACACCGGCATGCACCGCCTGGGATTCTCCCCCGGCCAGATCGACTCGCTGACAACCGCGCTGAAAACCCTGCCGTCGGTACGCGTAGCCTCGGTCTTTTCCCACCTGGTGGCCGCCGAAGACCCGCGCGAGGAAGACTTCACCCTGAGACAAATCCACCTCTTCGAACAGATGTCCGGACGCCTCTCCCAGGGCATCGGCTACCGTCCCATCCGCCACATTCTCAACACGGCCGGGCTGTGCGCCTACGGCCAATACACCTTCGAAATGGTGCGTCTGGGGCTCGGCCTGTACGGTTATTCACCTTTCTATGCCGAGCAAAAACGCCTGAGTCCCTGCGCCACTCTGCGCACGGTCATCTCCCAGATCCGCGAACTCGAACCCGGCGAAACGGTGAGCTACAACCGCCGTTACCGCGTCTCGCACGTCTCGCACATTGCCACCCTGCCCATCGGATATGCCGACGGCATCCCTCGTCTGTGGGGTAACGGCAACGGATACGTCCAGATCGCAGGACAGAAAGCCCCCATCGTCGGCTCGGTGTGCATGGACATGATGATGGTCGACGTGACGGACATCCCCTGCCGTGAAGGCGATCCGGTGATCCTGATGGGCGATTTTCCCACCGCCGACGAGATCGCCGAAGCCACCGGCACCATCTCCTACGAAATCCTCACCGGTATCTCCGACCGGGTAAAACACATCTATAAACTGGACATCTGACCCTATGCCCCGCTCCGCCCGTTCCATCGAACTGCTCGCCCCAGCCCGGGATGCCGAGATAGCCATCGCCGCCATCGACCACGGAGCGGATGCCGTGTACCTCGGCGGACCGGATTTCTCCGCCCGCCACCAGGCCGGCAACCCCGTCGAGCAACTCGCCCGGGTAGCCGACTACGCCCACCGTTATCGCGCCCGGGTGTACGTAACCCTCAACACGCTGTTGCAGGACGAGGAGCTGCCCCGGGCGGAAGCAATGATCCGGGAAGTCTGTTCGGCCGGGATCGACGCGCTCATCGTGCAGGACATGGCTGTTTTGGAGATGGATCTTCCGCCCGTCGAGCTGCATGCCAGCACCCAAGCGCACATCGACACGGTAGAAAAAGCCCTTTTCCTCCACCGCGCCGGTTTTTCCCGCCTGGTGCTGGCCCGGGAACTCTCCCTGCCGCAGATCGAAGCCATCGCCCGGGAGAGCGGTGCCGAAATCGAAGCCTTTGTGCACGGTGCCCTGTGCGTAAGTTACAGCGGGCAGTGCTACCTCAGCCAAGCCTTGTGCGGACGCAGTGCCAACCGGGGACGCTGCGCCCAGGTATGCCGCCTGCCCTTCGACGTATCGGACCCCGAGGGACACCTCCTGCGCACCGGCACCCATGCCCTTTCGCTCAAGGACATGAACCGAAGCGCCCACCTGGAAGCACTCATCGATGCCGGAGTCTGCTCCCTGAAGATCGAAGGCCGCCTCAAGGACCTACCCTACGTCAAAAACATCACTGCCTACTACCGCCGCACGCTGGACGACATCCTGTCCCGCCGCCCGGGCTTGGCCCGTGCTTCGGACGGACAGGTGGACCTGCGCTTCACACCCGACCCCGCCCGCAGTTTCAACCGGGGATACACCGACTACCTTCTGCACGGGGAGCGCACCGAAGACCTTTCCAACCCCGCCACCCCCAAGTCCATCGGCCAGCCCGCCGGACGCGTAGTGTCCGTATCCCGCGACAGCTTCACCACCGACAGCCCCCTGGCCTTCGCTCCGGGCGACGGCTTCGTGTACCTGCGCCGGGGAGAAGTCCAGGGCGGTTTTCGCATCAACCGCGCCCAAGGCTCACGCCTGTATCCCTCCCGCATGCCCTCCGTGCGCCCCGGCGACCTCCTGTACCGCAACCAGGATGCCGCCTTCGACCGCCTTCTCGCCGCTTCGAGTGCCACGCGGAAAGTCGCCGTCGATCTCCGCCTGGAAACCATCCCGGAGGGTTTCCGCCTGCTGGCCGAAGACGAAAGCGGCCTGCACGCCGAAAGCACCCTCTGCGCGGCACACACCCCGGCCGATACGCCCCAGAAAGCCCGCCTGGAACAAGCCCTGTCCAAACTCGGCGGTACGGAGTTCGAAGCCCGCCACATCGCGATCACTTTCCCCTCGGAATACTTTCTCCCGCTCTCGGCCGTTTCCGCCCTGCGCCGCCAGACACTCGAAGCCCTGCGGGAAGTCCGCCTGCGCTCGGTGACCGGGCAGCGGCAGACCCTTCCGCACGCGCACCCGCCGCTTCCCCCCGGTTTGGACACCGACTATCGCCTGAACGTATCCAACCGCCTGGCCCGGCAATTTTACCGCCAGTGCGGTGCCACCCGCCTCGCCCCGGCCTACGAACAGCAGAAGGTCCCCGGCGCACAACTGGCCGTATGCCTCTACTGTCTCCAATACAGCCTCGGTCTCTGCCCCCGGCAGCATCCGGGAAAAGGATTCCCGTATCTCGTATTGCGTCATGGGCGCTTTGCCCTGCGCGCCGAGTTCGACTGCGCCCATTGCCGGATGAAGCTTTTTGCACTTCCTTAACGCCTCCTTTGGCCGGAAAGCCGTAAATTGCCCCTCGAAACTCGACTGAATCGATAAAACACCCCTACTTGCGATGAACAAACCGATCCGTATCGCGGCACTTTGCCTTCTCGCCTGCCTGCTGTCCACAGGCTGCGTTTCCAAAAAACTGTACAACGAACTGGCCGCCCGCCATGCCGAAGCGGTAGCCGAAAACGAAGCCCTGGCAGCCGAGAACCAAAAGAACCTCTCGGAGGCAGGCCGTTACCGTTCGCTCTACCAGGAGGCTTCCGACCAACTGGAGGCCGCCCGCCGTCAGTCGGCCGCCGACCGGGAAGCCCTCGAGCAGCTCAAACGCCAATATGCCGACTCGCAGCAATCCTACCAGAAGATGCTCGAAAACAAGGAAAGCCTGCTGGATGCCTCCTCCCGCCAAGCCCGGGAATTTCTCGCCGAGATCAAAGCCAAACAGGACAGCATCTCTTCACTGGAAGCTGAGTTGGCCAGAAAACAAGCCGACCTGAACTCCCGCGAGGCCCGCGTAGCCCAACTCGAAAGAATGATCTCCCAGATCCAGGACAAACTCTCCTCCGTCAAGAACGCTCTGATGGACGCCTTGGTCGGATTTGAAGGAAAAGGCCTGACCATCACCCAGCGCGACGGGAAGATCTACGTTTCGCTGGAAAACCGCCTGCTGTTCCCCTCCGGCAGTTGGCAGGTGGACAGCGAAGGCCGCCGCGCCATTGCCGAGATCACCAAAGTGCTGGTTGCCCAACCAGACATCCGTGTGATGATCGAAGGCCATACGGACAACGTACCCTACCGGGGACAGGGCGTACTGAAGGACAACTGGGACTTGAGCGTGATGCGCGCCACGGCCATCGTCAAACTCATCACCCAAAACCCCTCCATCGACCCGCGCAACATCACCGCTGCCGGCCGCAGCGAATACGACCCCGTGCTGCCCAACATCAACTCCGACAACCGGGCGCGCAACCGCCGTACGGAAGTGATCATCACCCCCGACCTGTCGGCCATCGAAAAAATGATCGACGAGTTGTCGATCGACTGATCCCCCGGAAGGCCCCTGCCCTCCGCTCCTTCCACATCCGCCGGGAAAGAACTTTTCTTTCCCGGCGGTTTTTTCACCTCTGAACCTGGCCTTTCCAGGGAGAAATTAAGCAAAAAAACTTGCTTTTTCCCACCGCAGTAGTTATCTTGTCGCCAGTTTTTGACACCGAACTCTACCTATATTATAACTACTTGCCGCCATGTGCGTACTTGAAGACCTCTACCGCCGTTACGGACCTTCGACCCCCGAAGGGGAACACTTGCGCCGGGGACAGGAACTGCTCCGCGCGGGGGAATACGAACAATCCCTCGGATATTTCGACCTTGCCCAGCAGCATCCCAAGACCTCTTCGCAAGCCCTCGAAGGCAAACTCGAAGCACTGCTGGCCTTGGAAAAATACGACGATGCCCACCGGACGATCGACGCCGCCCTGAAGGATTTCCCGGACAACGTAGTCGCCTGCCGCTACCGGGCTTTGCTCCTGGCAAGGGAGGACCGCACGGACGATGCCATTGCCTGTCTGGACCGCATCCTGACCCTCAACCCCGACGACGAAAACGCTCACCTGGCCAAAAGCGAACTGCTGGTCAAAAAAGGCGATTACCATGCCGCCTGCCGCACGGCAGAGGATCTCCTGGCGCGGCATCCGGACTCCGAAGCAGCCAATTTCGAAGCGGCCAAAGCCTTCTTTGCGCTCAAGCAGTACGACAAGGCCCTCTCCCTGTTCGGCAAAGTCGTCCGCATGAACCCCTCCAACGCTACCGCCCGAAAGGCGGAACGACGGTCGGTGGAAAAACTCCGCCGCTCGGAGAACAACGAACTCCGCCTGGCTCTCACCCTGCTGGACAACAAGATGTATGCGGACTCTCTGCGCCATTTCGCCGACCTGCTCGCCCGGGGGGAGAATACGGCCGAGATCCACTACTTCCTCGGGAAAGCCTACAAAGGTCTGGGAGAAACCGACCGCATGATCGAAGCCATGCAACACGCCGCGGAACTCGCCCCACGCAGCACCGCCCCTCTGTTGGAGATCGGCGAACAACTCATCTCCGAGGGCAAAACCGACCAGGCAATGGACTACTTCGACCACGTACTGAAAATAGAACCGTCTAACCGTCAGGCCAACATGCGCCGCGGGGAATACCTGCAACAGGCAGGCCGTCCCGGCGAGGCCGACCCATACTACGACCGTATCTTGGACAAGAACAACAACGACGCCGAAGCCTATCTGCGAAAAGGCATCTCGGCCATGGACCGCTATCCGGCAGCCGGCAACCCGATGCTGTATTTCGACAAAGCGATGGAAGCCGACCCCACCTATGCCCTGCCGATGTACTACCGGGGACAGTTCCAACTGCTCTCCGGGCAAAAGACGCGCTATGCGTTGGAATCGTTCAACAAAGCCGCTTACCTGGCCGCCATGTCCTGCGACGAAGAACTGCTGGAGAAATGCCGGAAAGCCATCCGCGAGCTGACCCAACCCTGCTGACAAGCCCCGTTTCCACCACTGCGCGAGGGAGAAAAAGCCCAGAATGTCCCCACAGGAACACTGAAAGACAGAAAAGAGGGCAAAAAAAGAAGAAACCCAAAAGACCGCAAGAGAACTTGCCCGGTCGAGAGATTGTTTAGCCTATTTCCAAAACCACAAAACCGGCAGAGGGCTTGCCTATGGCAAGCCCTCTGCCGGTTCATTTCCATATCCGCTCAGTCCCGCAAAAAGTCTTCGGGGATCTTGCACACCGGGATCGGATTCATCTTGTGTGCATTGGCCGCATGACGCGTCGCATAGATACGCATCACCTCAGCCTGCCGCCCCTCGAAATCCGCAGCGGACCGTCCCTCGTTCGTGCGGTCCATCGCCCATTCCAACTCGGGATACGTCGCGCCGATCTGCATCTGGTCGGTACGGTCGTTCTCGAACAAACCATCCGAAGGTTCGGCTTCCAAGATACTCCGGGGCACGCCCAGGAAAGCCGCCAAAGCATATACCTGCGTCTTGGTCAGATCGGCGATCGGACTCAGGTCCACTCCGCCGTCGCCCCACTTGGTAAAGAAACCGACACCGAAATCCTCGATCTTGTTGCCCGTCCCGGCCACCAATGCCCCGTTGACGGCCGCTGCCTGATAGAGCGCCGTCATCCGCAAACGCGAACGCGTATTGGCCAGCGCCATATCGTCTTTTTCCCGGTTTCCGCTGCGGGGAAGCACCTGTGCCAACACATCGAACGCGCCGGTAAGGTCAACCTCCTGCGTGCGGACATTGGCGTATTTCCCGGTCAGGAACGCACATTGTTCCTGGGCACGGCCCACATGGCTGGATGCCTGGTGGATCGGCAGGGTCAGACACCACAAGGGAGCTCCCGTGCGCGCACAAAGAGTCGATACCAGGGCCGAGTCCACCCCGCCTGAAATACCGACCACATACCCCCGGCTTCCACTGCCGCGCAAGTAATCGCGCAACCACTCCGTGATGTATTCCGCTACTTTTTCTTCCTTCATCGCGATCTATCGTTTAGTTTTTCCGATCGTAAAAATAAGCAAGCCTCCGCAGAAAACGAATCGTTCCGCCCGAAAAAACATTCCCCGTCCTTTCCCCGCTTGCAAAAGGAGGAAAAATACGCTACCTTGCCGCCATAAACCCCCACCCTCGATGAAAAAAGAGCAGCACTTCACCTTTTCCTATACCTACTACCCCAGCGAGCAGGACCTCCCGGCCGAGGAACTCACCCTTCTGCAAGCTGCCTCCCACGCCCGGGAAAACGCCTACGCCCCCTATTCGGACTTTCTGGTAGGGGCAGCCGTCGAACTGGAAGACGGGACGATCGTCCCGGGCAACAACCAGGAAAACGCCGCATCGCCTTCCAGCCTGTGCGCCGAACGGGTCGCCGTTTACCATGCTTCGGCCCTGCATCCCGGAAAACGCATCGTGCGCATCGCCGTGTGCGGCGGGCGGAGGGGAGAAACGAACCTCCAACCTGTTTCCCCGTGCGGAGCCTGCCGACAAGCCATCCTGGAATACGCCCAGCGGCAGAAAAGCCCCATCGACCTCCTCTTTGCCGGCAGTGGAGTCGCACCGGCCATCAAAACCCGCATCGCCGATCTGCTGCCTTTCGGTTTCGGCAGCGAAGACCTCCTGGGATAAGCCCCCGAGGGGTTTCCCTCCCCTTTTCCTCCAAAAATACCGCCCCGGGTAGTCCTTGGGGCGAATCCGCACCTTGCGCCACAGGTAAACCAGCGCATCCCCCGGATAGTGCCACAACATCCTCGGCCCGGCATACCGCATCACCTCCCGGATCCGCTCCCGCATCGCCGGAGCATAACAATGCACCCGACACGAGGAACAGTTCGGTTTTTCACTCCCGAAAGGGCATCCCTCCAACCTTCGCAGGGCATAGCGGCGCAATTCCTCGCACCGGGGACAAAATTCCCCCCTCCGGCTGCCGTTCCGTCCCCGGCAATACAGCCCGATCATCCGCTCCACCACCCGCCTCTGACGGGCCATGGTCTTCTCTCCGGTTTCCGATTTCACAAGGTTTTCTTTTTTCTCGCCGCCACTTTCCACAAGTCCAAAAAGCGCGGCGCGATAAATCGCGCCGCGCTTTTTCTTGCCTGCCCGAGGGTGACGCCCGTCAAAGACGTTCGACAATCACCCACCTGCCTTCAGCCAGCAGCGGCTCGGCCTGTTTGAATTTCAATTCCTTCACCTCGCCATTGGCGATATTCTGAATGCGCACCCGGTCGTTTCGACCTATCTTGGGCTGTTCGCGTACGAAAGTCCGCGGACGTTCCGGTTCTTCAGCCCGGTTGGGTACCCCGCGCTGTACATCGGTATCGGAGGCACCGTCGGCAGCTCCCCGGCCTTCGCGTCCCACGACACGGCGCTGACGCTGCGCCGCCTCGACCCGCTGCGGATCGGGAGCGGGAAGATCGGCCTTGAACAGGAAGCTCACCACCTGGGCATTGACCCGCTTGATCATATCCTGGAACAGGTCGTATGCCTCGAACTTGTAGATAAGCACCGGGTCTTTCTGTTCGTAAACAGCCGCACGCACACTCTCGCGCAAGTCGTCCATATCGCGCAGGTGCTGTTTCCATGCATCGTCCGTGATGGAGAGCACCAGGTTTTTCTGAAAATCGAGCGTTACCTGCCGCCCCTGCGTATTGTAGGCCTTCTCCAGGTCCGTGCCCACGTGCAGGGTCTTTACCCCGTCGGTGAACGGCACACCGATCATCCTGTAACGGTTGCCCTGGTTCTCGAACACATCCTTGACAAAGGGATAGATAGCCGTGGTGATCCGCTCGAGTTTTTGCTGGAAAGCCTTGTACACCGCATCGAAAAGCGCCTCGGTGAGGGCATCGACACTCATGGCGGCGTAATCCTCTTCAGAGATCGGATTGGGCACCGCAAAGGTATTCATCACCTGGAAGTCGAATCCCTGGAACGATCCGCCGTTTTTCTGCTCGTCCGCGATCACGTAACACGTATCGTGGATCATGTT
Source organism: uncultured Flavobacteriales bacterium (assembly GCA_902478645.1). Classification (GTDB taxonomy): domain Bacteria; phylum Bacteroidota; class Bacteroidia; order Flavobacteriales; family UBA1820; genus Merdimorpha. The sequence continues at coordinate 33,696 of CABSLV010000018.1, forward strand.
GGCAATATCGACCGAAAGGCGTTCGCCGAAAAGGGCATGGCGGCGACGGGTATAGATGACCTCGCGCTGGGAATTCATCACGTTGTCGTACTCCAGAGTATTCTTACGCGAGCCGAAATGGTTTTCCTCCACGCGTTTCTGCGCTTTTTCCACCATCTTGGTAATGCGCTTGTCCTGGATCACATCGCCTTCCTTCACCCCGAGGAAAGCCATGATCTTGGCCAGACGTTCCGAAGCGAAAAGGCGCATCAGATTGTCCTCGAGCGAGATATAGAACTGCGAAGTTCCCGGGTCGCCCTGACGTCCGGCACGACCGCGCAACTGACGGTCCACCCGGCGGGAATCGTGCCGTTCGGTGCCGATGATGGCCAAACCGCCCGCCTGGCGCACCTCCGGGGTGAGTTTGATGTCGGTACCACGGCCCGCCATGTTGGTGGCGATGGTAACCACGCCCTTCCGTCCGGCCTCGGCCACGATCTCGGCCTCCTTCATGTGCATCTTGGCGTTGAGCACATTGTGCGGGATCTTGCGCAGGTTGAGCTGACGGCTGAGCAACTCCGACACCTCGACCGAAGTCGTACCCACCAGCACCGGACGTCCGGCCTTGGACAGGCGTTCGATCTCGTCGATGATCGCATTGTATTTCTCGCGTTTGGTGCGGAACAAAAGGTCTTCGTAGTCCTGACGCTGTACCGGGCGGTTGGTCGGGATCTCGACCACGTCCAGTTTGTAGATCTCCCAAAACTCGTTGGCCTCGGTGATCGCCGTACCGGTCATACCGGCCAGTTTGTGGTACATGCGGAAGTAGTTCTGCAAGGTAACCGTCGCATAAGTCTGGGTCGATTCCTCGATCTTGACGTTTTCCTTGGCCTCCAGTGCCTGGTGCAGACCGTCCGAATAGCGGCGTCCCTCCATGATACGGCCCGTCTGCTCGTCCACGATCTTGATCGCTCCGTCCATCACCACGTACTGCACGTCCTTCTCAAAGAGCGTGTAAGCCTTCAGCAACTGGTTGATGCTGTGGATACGGCGGCTCTTGATGCTGAAGTCGCGGTAGAGTTCCTCCTTGGCCTGGGCTTTTTCGGCTTCCGTCCGGTCGGAGTTTTCGATCTCGGCCGTCGCCTCGCCGATGTTGGGCATGATGAAGTAATTCTCATCGTCGTTGTACTGCGAAAGGAACGCGATACCCCGGTCGGTGAGCTGGATGCTGTTGTGGCGCTCGTCGATGGTGTAGTACAACTGCTCGTCGATCACCGGCATCAGGCGGTTGTTGTCCCGCATGTAATAGTTTTCCGCCTCCTGCAGCAGACGCTTGTTGTCCTCCTCGCTCAGGAACTTGATCAAGGCACTGTTCTTGGGCGCACCGCGGAATACGCGCAACAGTTTCTTGGCACCGCCTTCGTTCTTTTCGTCGTAATCCCGGTTGCCCTCGGACAGGAGTTTCTTGGCCTCGACCAGCATCCGGTTGGTCAGTGCCCGCTGTTCGCTCACGATGCGCTCCACCTGGGGTTTGAGGTCGATGAACTCCTGACGGTCGTCCCCGCCCACCACCGGTCCGGAGATGATCAGCGGCGTACGGGCATCGTCGATCAGCACCGAGTCCACCTCGTCCACGATCGCATAGTTGTGTTCGCGCTGCACCAGTTCCTCGGCCTCGCGGGCGCCGTTGTCGCGCAAGTAATCGAAACCAAACTCGCTGTTGGTCCCGTAAGTGATGTCGGCCAGGTAAGCGGCACGGCGTTCGGGAGAGTTGGGCTCGTGGTTGTCGATACAGTCCACACTCAAACCATGGAACTGGAACAAGGGGCCCATCCACGCCGCGTCACGACGCGAAAGGTAGTTGTTGACCGTTACCACGTGTACACCTTTGCCCGGCAGGGCGTTCAGGTAGATAGGCAAGGTAGCCACCAGCGTCTTTCCCTCACCGGTAGCCATCTCGGCGATCTTACCCTGGTGCAGGACCACGCCGCCGATCAGCTGCACGTCGTAATGCACCATGTCCCACGTAACGGGCTTCCCGGCCGCATCCCACGTATTGCTCCAAAGCGCGCGGTCGCCTTCGATCGTCACATTGGGATGGGTGGCGGACAACTGCCGGTCAAAAGGCTGGGCGGTTACCTCCAGCACGGGGTTTTCCGCAAAGCGGCGCGCCGTTTCCTTGACCACGGCAAAAGCCTCGGGAAGGATCTCGTTGAGGATATTCTCGGTGATCTTATAGACTTCCTTTTTGAGTTCGTCGGCCTGGTTGAACAGAGCTTCCTTCTGTTCAAGGTTGTCGTTTTCAGCTTCAGCCTGGGCTTCCAGGGATGCGATCTCGGCCTCCTTGTCGGCCACGGCTGCACGGATACGGTCCTTGAACTCCTGTGTCTTGGCGCGAAGTTCGTCGTTGGAGAGCGACTGGAGGGCTTCCCCATAGGAGAGGGCCTTGTTCACCAGGGGCATGATCTGTTTGATGTCCTTGGCGGATTTGTCGCCGAAGAAAAGCTTCATTACGCTTTCTATTACACTCATGGATCTGAAAAAATTATAGCGTTAAGTATCGGTTCTTTTTCACGGTTAATGAAGGCAAAGATACGCGAAAAAAAGGCAGATCGAAAATTCTTCCATCCACCTTTTGCATACGAAGTCTTTCTTTTTCGCTTTCCGGGACTGGCACCTCTGTCCCGAACACCTTTTCACCGATACTTTTCCCTGTCCTCCTGCGACGAAAAGGGCTATCTCATTTTGGCTCGCACGATTCTCCAGACCTGGGAGAGCCTCAACATCCGCTGGGTGGTCGAGCCGATGAGATGGCGGTAGTCCGAACACAGGATCGCAAACAGGATGAACAGAGCCGCCAACACCGCATAGCCGTACACCTGCTTCAGGCTAACCATCGTCAGTTGCCGCCCGAACTCGCCGTATATCCACTGCAGAGCATCGGGCGGGACATACATCGAGTCGAGATACCCGCCCAGCCCGGCTGTATTTTCCTGGGAAACACGACGGAACAACCGGGTTACCACCGCCGCATTCAGTGCCCCGCCGAAACTGGTCCGGATAAACCCGATGACGCACATCGCTTCGAAGTAATAAGCAAAAGTAACGCAACCGGCCAACGCATACGTAAGCGAAGTGTACACCAGGCTCACTCCCGCGCCTTTAAACACCATCGGGAGGTAGAGCATGTACTTTTCCGTCGAAGGGTCTATCAGGAAATAAAGCATGAACTGATAGAGGAAAAAAGAAAAAAAACCGGTCAGGACAACATCCTTCGCCCTCCACTTCCATTTGACCACAGCCAGATAAAAGATCCCCGTCCCCACGGCGATCCCCGCCGCGATCCCCCAGTTCAGGTCGGCATTGTGCCGGGTATCGAAACCCAACACCGCCGTGGTAAAGATATTCTGGATCGTAGTGGCCGTGGCGGACATCAACGTCATACACCCGAACAGAATAAAGATATAGAGCATGTTCTGCTGGGAAAACGTGCGCAGGTTTATGTAAGGATGGCGGATCGTCGCCGCACGGTAAAGGCACAAAAAAAGCAGCACCACCGCAAAGACGATCCCGGTCCGTATCGGTTCCCCGTCGAGCCAGTCGTAATACTCCCCGTACACACAGACAAACACCACACACAGCAACCACAGGCTCCACAGAACACCCCCCAGGTAGTCTATCCCCTTGAACGGCATGTAAGGTCCCTGCCGGTAACCTTTCCGCATGCCGAAATACACCAAAGCAAAGACGAGCAGGAATGCTCCGATGGTCAGGCGGTGCATCGCCTTCCAATCGAACGCATACAGGCTATATCCCGTTGCCACATTGACCAGTTGCACGCTGCCCAGCACAAAGGTGAACAGGAAAGGGAAAAACACGGCAAAATCCCTCTTGGGGGTTATCCTCAACTGGATATTGCTCCAGCAGACAAACGTAGCCACGATCTTGAAAAACCCGCTGAAAAAAGAAAGGAACACCACCAGCGGCAGAAAATCCGAGACCATGCACAGATAGTCGCTGACGATAAACACCCCGGCGGAAAACAAAAGCAATCCCCGGGGCGGGAAACGGAACAGGATCCTGAAGAGCAGCGGGAAAGCCATTGTCAAGCCCGTCATCGAGGCATACCCGGCCATCATCACATCCTCATCTATCCAGGACCAGGTCCCGGACATCTGCGACACGGCCGACATGTAAACACCCCCAGAAAACATATAGACCACGATGATCAGCAACATCAGCGGGAACCTCAGCGACAGAGGGACAAAGTCCTTCCACACCGGGATGCGCCGGGCGGCCTCTATCTCTTGTGGCGATGAAGACTGCATACGCTCAATAGATTACCTCGCACTCCACGTTCATCCCGGAGCGCAACCGATCGATATTTTCCTTGCTGTTCTCATCCGTGAAAACGATCTTGACCGGCACCCGCTGTTCAACCTTGACGAAATTCCCGGCCGAATTGTCCTGGGGGATAACCGAAAACTGCGCCCCGGTGGCATTGGAAAGCGTAGCGACCTCCCCACGATACTCTACCCCGGGCACCGCATCGACTTCGATACGCACGGGCATTCCTTGGCGGATATTGGGGATCTGGGTTTCCTTGTAATTGGCTATCACCCAAACACGGTCGTACTCCACCAAAGACAACAGGGTCTGCCCCGGCTGGATCAACTGTCCTTCCTGGATGGCCCTGCGCGAAGTAACCCCGTCGCACGGTGCCACGATCACCGTATAGGACAGGTTGAGTTCGGCCAAATGCTGCGCCGCACGCGCCACCTCGATATTGGTCCGGTTTTGCTCCAGGCGCTGGGTCTGCTCGTCTTTGACCAGCGAAGTACTTTTCTTTTGCCGGACGAGCATCTCGTATTTCGCTTTCGTTGCTTCGTAATCCGCCTTGGCATTGTCGTATTGCTGACGCGTTACGGCCTTCTGGCCGTATAACTGCTCGTAACGGCGAAAGTCCTTCTCGGCCTGGGCGAGGCGGATACGGAGTTCCTCGATGCTCGCATCCGAAACGGAGAGGTTGTTGGCGGTGGTGGAGATGACGGTTTCCATCGCCGTGTTTTCCATCAAGGCCCGCTGATAGTTCGCCTGGGCCTGAACCACCTTGAGGGCATACTCGGCGCTTTCGAGTTCCACGAGCGTATCCCCCTTGTGGACAAACTGGAAGTCATCGAAATACACCTTTCGGATAAACCCCTGCACCCGCGAATTTACAGGGATTATGTTCCGCCGTATCTGCGCATTGTCCGTATATTCGACGCGACCCATGTGGACAAATCTGGAGCATACCCATACCAGACCGCACAGGATCAAGGCAATGACCACTGCATTGCGCAACACTTTTTTTTGCTTCTTATTCATGTTCATAGTTCATATCCATTGTTTACCGAGTGGAGGCTTCCCGTGGTGTACAGCAATTCGCAATAACTGTATATGACGTTTATCTGGGCATTGACATACTGCACCTCGGCCGCCAGGCGAAGGTTGTCCGCATCGACCAGATCCGTGACCAGCACCAAATCGTTGGCATACCGGTTGGAGGCAACCTCGTAATTCTCACGCGCCAACTGCAGGCTCTTTTCCTGGGTTTTCAACAGTTCGAACGAATCCAGATAGCGGATATAGGCCGCCCGTACAGCATGTGCGAGGTCTTCTTCGGACAAGTCGAGTTCGGCATTCGCCCGGTCGATCGAAGCCCGCAGCCGCGAGACGATCTTCGGCGCCTTGTACAAAGCCCCTATGTCGTACCGAAGCCCTACTCCGATGTACCACGTGTTGATGTTGTTGTTCAAAGTCGGTATCTCGTAAGTGATCGGCCCCTTGAGATTGTCCCCGGCCATGAGGTTCACCTGAGGCAGATACGCGGCCTTGGCCACCTTTTCCTGTCGGTCCAGGGCCTGCAAAGCCAAACGGTTCCGATTCAGAAGCGGAGCTTTTTCCAGAGCCATGTCCAGATAATCGCCCTCGCTTTTCTCCGGCATCGAGCGGTGCAGCAGCGTCGTATCGGGATATATCCGGGTTTGCGACGGCAACTCGAGCATCGTTACGATCTTGTCGTTGTAGATAGCGATCGAACTCAACAACTCCGTGCGTTTGTACTGCAGGTTTTGGTACTGGACTTCGTAACGTGTTATATCGTTGTTGAGCACCACCCCGGCCGCTTCCCGGGCCCGCATATCGCGGATCACCTGACGCGTCTGCTCGATGTTCCGGTCGTAAACCGTCAAAAGGTTCCGGTATTTGTACAAATCGAGGTAATATCCAGCCAAGAGAAAATACACCTCTTGCCTGCGGGCGGCCAGATCCCACTGAGCCATCTTCTTCCGTATCTCAAGGGCCTTGACCGTGTTGGCGATCGCGCCTCCGGCAAAAATCACCTGCGAAGCCTCGAGCGCAAAACTATTGCCCAAATGAGGCGAGGAATACCACTGCCCGTTCGAAAAATCGCGGTCGGCCACCCACGCATTGCCGTTGTAGGATGCCGAAGCCGACAAAACCACCTCGGGCAGATAATCGTTTTTTGCCACCGCAATGTCCTGCTCCGCTTCGGCAACGGCCGCCTCGAAGACCTTCAGGGACTTGCTTTCCGTATCCGCAAGGGCGAACAACTCCTCCAACCCCAAGACCCGATCTTTTGTCTGCCCCGAAAGCGAAAGGGCACAAAACAACAGAAAACTCTCAAACAGGAATTTCATGGCTTACTTCACAAGAAAGAAAAGATTTACAATACAAATCATTGATAATAGCAACTATTTTTCCAAAAAAAAACACATCCTCACACCTGGTCCGTCTTGCGCGTGATTTGCTCCAGAACTTCAAAGAATACGGCTACCTTTTCCGGAGGCAGTCCTTCGATCAACTCCTGCGAAAGATGCTTCTCGATCTGCTGGTACTGAAGGACCACCCGGTTGCCTTTGTCCGTAATGCTCAGCAGATTTTCACGCCTGTCATCGGGGTTCACCGTACGCTTGACCAAGCCTTTCTGCTCGAGCGAATCGATCATCCGCAGGATAACCGACTTGTTCTTTCCGGTAGCGATGGCAATGTTCTGCAAGATCTGATCCGTCTTTGCCCGGATCATGTTCAACAAGATATATTCCTCCACGGTCATCTCAACCTCCGCCTGACATGCATACCGACGTTTCATCAGCCGATGCAACTTATTGCGCAGTTTCCCTACCGCAGTACCCAGCAATTCCATTTTCTTCACGTACAACAACGCTGCAAAGATAATACTCTCCGCCCAAATAGTTGCTATTGCGCACTATTATTTTTTTCACTCCTCCCTACGACACTTCTCCGGTCAATACCCTTCTGTCGTTTTATCTGCGAACCCACAAAATAGCCCCCGTACAACCCCGAAAAAACACCCATCCGTTTCTCCTCCGTCCTCTCTGCACTACCTTGTGTGCCGCAAAATTCTATGCATAAAAAATGAACAGCAAATCAGTTCCCTCGCTGCGCACAACAGCCCCTATCTGGAGGAACTAAACCCCAGGCATTCACAAACTGATTAAATGCAGAACCGTATGTAGTTTTCTTATTGTAACCCTTATACCCAGTTGGCGTTCTATAAAATTAGTATATAATCGTTTCTTTACTGCTGTTTCAGGCAAGTATAAGTACAAACATTCGTTTCCTACAGCAAACAATTATTCTCCAAAATCTGTCGCAAGCATTTTTTGCAACCTTTGCGCTGAAATCAGATCGTTTGTAAAAACAAGATGACACATTGAGGCATCGTATCCTTTGCCAAATGGATTTTCGGCTATAGCAGTCGTCAGTTGTTTTATATCCTTACTATAACTAATAAATCGCACCTATATTATCTAAAATGCTGTCATGAACTTTTGCACATATCTCTTCATCACTCCATTCCGATGTCAAAGCAATATTCCCGCTTTGCATATAGGCATTAACACCCTCAAAACCAAACTTCTACAACATGTTTGCCAAGACAGACATCGATGGTATTCGATTCTTTCCTTTCGGAGCAACGCCACGCAACAATACAACCTTTCTCATAACAATCCTTATCACAAAATTTCACCCCCAAGAGAAGATGCTATCCAAATTTCCTCAGTAGCTTGCAAGAAATGCTTCTTCATACCAAACCTCAAAACTTCTGATGACTTTTCCCGTCATCCATAAGCCTTTTAGCAAATAGAAACCGCTTAACAAATTCCTAAAAGTCATAAAACATCAGCGCGACAAACAAATTCCCATTGTTTATCGCGCTGATATTTAATTAACAGTCTATTCAAAGAGCATCAATACTCTTCCTCGTTGAAGAAATTTATCCATGTTGATTATCAATATATTACGCAATAATCAATGAATTTTGCGCAAACAAACCGCGCCGTTTGAGACGGTCTGAGGCGATGGGAGGAATGGGTGGACAAACAAATTATTTTTGTTTGAAATGCATCAGGAAACAACTTCAACCGATTCTTCTCATTATTTTTCCAATTCTTCAAGCACAATTTTATGTTGTCCATGATGCAATTTCATATGTACTGAATCCTTACCGCCTGTATTAATAGATGTCGACCTTTCTAAAGCTTCAGGTTTTATCTCATATAGTCTATATTGTTCTTTTAGCAACAGAAATTCTCTATATATCGAATCTTGCTTGTTAGATATTTTATTCATTGGAGTAATCAAATCATCTTTCTCTTTTATTTCTATTTTGGTGATTAAGAAAGCAGATACCCCTATTAAAACTAATACTACTATGCCTTCAAAAAAATGTTTTTCTATCCTTTCCCATATAGATCGTAAAAACGGACATCTACAACCTTTTCCCCTATAAAAAGTGCAACTTTGTTTAATTCTTCTATACTGAGTTTTCCAAATTGGGTAAATATTAGACTCATTTACATGATTGATATAGTTATTAAAAAAGACATCAATTTCATACTTCATCTGCTTGAGTCTAATCACATGTGCAGTTGACGGTCTATAGTTGGAACTTGAAAATTGATCATTAAAATCATCCCATTTAGTGATCTCACCATAATAACCATCTATGACACTGATAAGCTCGGTTATTTGGAGATCTAGAAATTTTCGAATTCCTTTGTCTATACCAACTACATCAATATTCAAATGGTCATACCAATTTACAACTTTTTTAAATGAACTCTTGCCGAAAGCAACCGTATGAAAGAACTTGTCAACACGAACTTTAACAGCTTTGACTTGCTCAATATAATAATCTTTCAGGACTCTAGTTCGTGCATCTCTTATTGAATAAAAATGAGTGACAAAAAAGCCGAATATTATTGATACAACAATCCCAATAATAGTAAGAATATCAGCTATTTCCATACAATGTTCTACGATCTAATTCACCATTCTCATTAATATAATAAATCTCATTATTTTCTATAGATGAGTGAACTACATCTTCCTTATTTTTTCTTCTTTCTTCCCATTGAGGATATGTTTCTTCTTTTACTTGTGCGACTCTTCTTTTGTACATATGTGTATCAAAATCAAGGTATTTTTCTACGATTTCCAAAGTAAAATCAAATACCAACTCCCCTATGGCTTCATCTAGAAAAGAAGATGGATAACCTGACACTCCATCTAATTCTAGCACTAACTGTTTATTATCCTTATACGCCTGCGCAAATGCTTCATTTAATATCTGTAGATAAAATGCCTCACCAGAAGTTGACTCACCAACCTTATCTTGTCTAATATATCGTGGTCCCGGGTTCTCTGTGAAATCCAAAACCTTAATTTTAACCCTGTCTCTTATACACATCTGACGCTGCCGACGAAG